>NZ_JBHSKO010000030.1:0-85873 GCF_042657305.1 Pseudonocardia zijingensis
TTCTGCCAGCTCAAACACTGGCGAGGACTGGCCACCCGCTATGACCGGCACGCCCGCAACTACCTCGGAGCGCTCCACCTCGCAGCCCTGCTCACCTGGCTTCCATGATCCACCAGACACTCCCTAGGCGAAGACCAGCGCCCCCACCCAGACCGCGGCGGCGAGCAACCCCGCGGCCAGCTCGATCACGATGCTCCAGCCCACGGCGGAGAGCGCCCTGCGGGTGGAGGGCCATGCGGCGTCGTGGCCGCCGAGCCGGGCCAGCTCGGCGAGGTACACGCCGAGCACGAACCCGATGAACAGGCCCAGCACCGGGATCACGAAGAACCCGATCACGCCCAGCACCGCGCCCGCGAGGAGCGTGCGGCCGGGCACGCCCGCGTCGCGCAGGGCCCGGCCGGGCAGGAGGAACTTCACCACCGAGCCGATCACGACGATCGCCGCGACGACCGCGAGCACGATCCAGGCGAGCGTGTCGCCCCGTGCCAGCGTCCACGCCGCCACGCCGGCCACCACCAGTACGAGCCCGGGCAGGATCGGCACCACGATCCCCACGATGCCGACGGCCACGAGCACGGCGGCGAGGACGGTTACGAGCTCCACGCCCGAATCATGTCACCGCGCGAGCGGCGGGGCGCCTCAGCTGCCGTCGGCGAGGGCGCGCAGGGAGTCGGGGAGGTCGCCCTCGTCGTCGTACGGGCCGACCACCGCGGCGGTGAGCGGGGCCGCCAGAAGCTCGGCGGCCAGCTCCTCGACCTGGCCGGAGGTGACCTCGGCGATGCGGTCGAGGCTCTCGGTGATCGTGCGCTGGCGGCCGTGGTCGAGCTCCGAGCGCCCGAGCCGGTTCATCCGGGACGGGGTGTCCTCCAGCCCCAGCACGAGACCGCCGCGCAGGTTGCCCTGGGCGCGGGTGAGCTCGGCCGGGGTGAGGCCGCCCGCGGCGACGTCGGCCAGCACGGCCCGCACCACCGTGGCGACCTCGTCGAGGCGCTCGGGCGCGCACCCGGCGTAGACGGAGAAGCTGCCGGCGTCGGCGTAGGACGCCAGCGCCGAGTAGACCGAGTAGGCCAGGCCGCGCTGCTCGCGGACCTGCTGGAACAGCCGCGAACTAGGCCCTCCGCCCAGCGCGGTGTTGAGCACGGTGAGCACGGTGCGGCGCGGGTCGTGGCGCGCCAGCCCGGGCACGCCGAGCATCAGGTGCACCTGCTCGGTGTCGTCGGGGCGCACCACCAGGCGCGGGCCGGCCGCCAGCTGCGCGGGCGCGGGACGGCGCGGGGGCACCGGACCGACGTTCCCGGCGCGCGCGGCCGCGGCGGCGAGCGCGTCGGAGACCAGGTCGACCACCTCGCCGTGCACGAGGTTGCCCGCGGCGGCCACCACCATGCGAGGGGTGGTGTACTCGCCGCGCCAGAAGTCGTGGAGCGTCTCGCGGGTCATGCGCCGGATCGAGTGCTCCGACCCGATCACCGGGCGGCCGAGCGGGTGGTCGCCGAACAGCGCCTCGTCGAACAGCTCGCCGAGCAGGTCCTCGGGGTCGTCGTCGCGCATCGCGATCTCCTCGAGCACCACCCCGCGCTCGATCTCGACGTCCGGCGGCGCCAGCGTGGCGTCGGTGACGACGTCGGCGAGCACTTGGACGGCGAGCGGGAGGTCGGTGTCGAGCACGTGCGCGTAGTAGCAGGTGTGCTCCTTGGCCGTGAACGCGTTGAGGTCGCCGCCGACGGCGTCGAACTCCTCCGCGATCTCCACCGCCGAACGCCGCCGCGTGCCCTTGAACAGCAGGTGCTCCAGGTAGTGGGCGGCACCCGCCTGCAACGGCGACTCGTCGCGGGAGCCGATGCCGATCCAGATCCCGAGCGACACCGAACGCACACCCGGCACCGACTCGGTGACGACGCGCAGCCCGCCGGGCAGTTCGGTGCGGGAGACGCCGCCGGGGGCGGGAGCAGCTGCTCCCGCCCCCGGCGTCACGAGAACGTCTGTCACACCGAATCCTCGCTGACGCTCGTCATCGGTGCGACACCGTCGCTGTGTCGATGGTTGCCCTCGCAAGCTCGGTCAACTGGGAGAGACCGCCTCAGCCTCGTCGTCCTCGGCGGCAGGGCTCGTCTCGGCGGCGGGCGCGACGCCGTTGGCCGACTCCTCGCTCACCGGGATCAGGCTGATCTTGCCGCGGTTGTCGATGTCGGTGACCTCGACGCGGATCTTGTCGCCGACCTTGACGACGTCCTCCACCTTGCCGACCCGCTTGCCCTGGCCGAGCTTGGAGATGTGGACGAGGCCGTCCTTGCCCGGCACCAGCGAGACGAACGCCCCGAACGCCGCGGTCTTGACGACCGTGCCGAGGAACCGCTCGCCGATCTTGGGCAGCTGCGGGTTGGCGATCGCGTTGATCATGCCGATGGCCTCCTCCGCGGAGGGGCCGTCGGCGGCACCGACGTAGATCGTGCCGTCATCCTCGATCGAGATGTCGGCGCCGGTCTTCTCGGTGATCGAGTTGATCATCTTGCCCTTCGGGCCGATGACCTCGCCGATCTTGTCGACCGGGACCTTGATGGCCGTGACGCGCGGCGCGAACTGGCTCATCTCGTCGGGCCGGTCGATCGCCTCGCCGATGACCTCGAGGATCGTGAGGCGGGCGTCCTTGGCCTGCGACAGCGCGGCGGCCAGCACCTCCGACGGGATCCCGTCGAGCTTGGTGTCCAGCTGCAGCGCGGTGACGAACTCGGACGTGCCGGCGACCTTGAAGTCCATGTCGCCGAAGGCGTCCTCGGCACCGAGGATGTCGGTGAGCGCGACGTAGCGGGTCTGGCCCTCCACCTCGTCGCTCACCAGGCCCATCGCGATGCCCGCGACCGGCGCCTTGAGCGGCACACCGGCGTTGAGCAGCGACATCGTGGACGCGCAGACCGAGCCCATCGACGTGGAGCCGTTGGAGCCCAGCGCCTCCGACACCTGCCGGATGGCGTACGGGAACTCGTCGCGGCTGGGCAGCACCGGCAGCAGCGCGCGCTCCGCCAGCGCGCCGTGGCCGATCTCGCGGCGCTTGGGCGAGCCCACGCGGCCGGTCTCACCGGTGGAGTACGGCGGGAAGTTGTAGTGGTGCAGGTAGCGCTTGTGCGTCTCCGGCCCCAGCGAGTCGATCTGCTGCTCCATGCGCAGCATGTTCAGCGTGGTGACGCCCAGGATCTGGGTCTCGCCCCGCTCGAACAGCGCCGAGCCGTGGGCTCGCGGGACCACCTCGACCTCGGCCGACAGCGGCCGGATGTCGGTGATGCCGCGACCGTCGATGCGGATCTGGTCGCGCAGGATGCGCTGGCGCACGAGCTTCTTGTTGAGCGACCGGAACGCGGCGCCCAGCTCCTTCTCGCGGCCCTCGAACTTCTCCCCGAGGGAGGTGAGCACCGAGATCTTGATCTCGTCGAGCTTGGCCTCGCGCTCCTGCTTGCCCGCGATGGTGAGTGCGGCCGCGAGGTCGTCACTCGCCGCCGCCTCGACGGCCTCGTAGGCGTCGGGCTGGTACGCGGGGAACGTCGGGAAGTTGCCCGTGGGCTTCGCCGCGACGTCGGCCAGCTGCTGCTGGGCCACGCACAGGCTGCGGATGAACGGCTTGGCCGCCTCCAGCCCGGCCGCGACGACCTGTTCGGTGGGCGCCTGCGCGCCACCGGCGACGAGCTCGATCGTCTCGGTGGTGGCCTCGGCCTCCACCATCATGATCGCGACGTCGTCACCGACGACCCGACCGGCGACGACCATGTCGAACACGGCCCGCTGCAGGTCCTCGTACTGCGGGAACGCCACCCACTGCCCGTCGATCAGCGCGACGCGCACGCCGCCGATCGGGCCGCTGAACGGCAGGCCCGCGAGCTGGGTGGACGCCGACGCGGCGTTGATGGCCAGCGCGTCGTAGGGGTCCTGCGGGTCGAGCGACAGCACCGTGACGACGATCTGGATCTCGTTGCGCAGACCGTCGACGAACGACGGGCGCAGCGGCCGGTCGATCAGGCGGCAGGTGAGGATCGCGTCGGTGCCCGGGCGGCCCTCGCGGCGGAAGAACGAGCCGGGGATGCGCCCGACCGAGTACATCCGCTCCTCGACGTCCACCGTGAGCGGGAAGAAGTCGAAGTGCTCCTTGGGCTGCTTGGACGCCGTGGTGGCGGACAGCAGCATGGTCTCGTCGTCGAGGTAGGCGACGACGGAGCCGGCGGCCTGGCGCGCGAGGCGCCCGGTCTCGAACCGGATCGTGCGGGTGCCGAAGCTCCCGTTGTCGATGACGGCACTGGTCTCGTGCACGTCGTCAAGAGGGTCGGTCATGAGGTCCTTCTTCTCGGGACCCACGCCCGCACCGGCGGATCCTCGGCCTGGCCGGTCTTCGATCGAAGCCCCCGGGACCGTGTCCCGGGAGCCACTACCGAGGACCGGCGGATCGGCTGCGGTGAGGCGTGGCGTCGTGGAGTTGTTCGAGTGGAGTTGTGCGAATGTGGTGCCGGCCCGGACCGATCACGGTCCGGGCCGGCGGGGAGTCAGCGGCGCAGGCCCAGGCGCTCGATCAGCGACCGGTAGCGCTGCACGTCGACCGACGCGAGGTACTTCAGCAGCCTGCGGCGACGGCCCACCAGCAGCAGCAGGCCGCGGCGGGAGTGGTGGTCGTGCTTGTGCTGCTTCAGGTGCTCGGTGAGGCCGATGATGCGCTTGGTGAGAAGCGCGACCTGGGCCTCGGGCGAGCCGGTGTCGCCCTCGTGGACCCCGTACTCGTCCAGAACGCTCTTCTTGGTTGCGGCGTCGAGTGCCACGTGCTTCCTCTTCCTTCGCTGTGCCGTGAAGCCCGCTGCCCACGTGGGGAGCGGAAGACGGTGCACGGCCGCCACGGACTGCAGCCGGACCCGGTACGCCACGTTACCAGCCACGATGCACGCGACGTCTCACACCCCGGGACGGCTCGCCGCCTGCCGCAGTACCTCGGCGAGCTCCGGGAACGACGGCCCGAGCGTGGCCGCGGCGGCGGCCAGGCGGGCCGGGTCGGACACCCCGCGCAGCACCGCGGCCGCCGTGCCGTCGGGCACCCCGCGCGCCTGCCGGTGCGGAGGCGGGTGGGGCCTGCCCGTGCGTGGAGCGCCGCTCGTGCGCTGCCCGTTCCAGTGCCAGCGGGCCTCGGCGATCTCGGCGAGCAGCTCGTCGACCACCTGGCGGTCGGCGGGCGGGCGCAGCGAATGGCAACGCTGGTCGAGCATCAGCATCCGCGCCAGCACCGCCGGATCCCCGATCTTCACGCGCCGCGCGCTCACCAGCTGGCTGAGCATCGCCGGGCTCATCCCGAGCGTGCGCGCCAGCCGCGCCTGCGAGATGCCCAGCGCACCCGTGAGACGGCGGACCCGCTCACCGAGGGGGGCGCCGTAGAGCGCGCGCTGCCGTTCCTGGTTCTCGATGAGCGAGGAACTCGTCGCGTCCGCCATGGTCCCGATGCTCGCAGGCCGACCGCCCTCGCCGGGGCGGAACGGTGAAACTGGGGCGCACTACCGCCCGAGCAGCTCCCGCGTGCGCGCCACGTCGCGGTCCATCTGCTCGACGAGCGCGGACACCTCGGAGAACCGCTCCTGGCCGCGCAGCCGGTGCATGAAGTCGACCGCCACCTCGAACCCGTAGAAGTCCTCGTCGACGTCGAGCACGTACGCCTCGACCGTGCGCTCCCGCCCCGAGAACGTGGGGTTGGTGCCCACGGAGATCGCGGCGGGCAGCTCCCGGCCCTTGATCTCGAACAGGCCCGCGTACACCCCGTCGGCGGGCAGCGCCGTGTACGGGGCGGTGGAGAGGTTGGCCGTGGGGAAGCCCAGCTCGCGGCCGCGCCGGTCGCCGTGCACCACCACCCCCTCCACCCGGTGGGGCCGGCCGAGGGCGGCCGTGGCGGCCTCGACGTCCCCCGCGTCGATGCAGGCCCGGATGTAGGTGGACGAGAACGTGATGCCGTCGTCGGTGATCAGCTCGAGCCCCTCGACACCGAACCCGAACCGCTTCCCGAGCCGGGTGAGCAGCGCGACGTCACCCGCCGCCCGGTGACCGAAGGTGAAGTTGCGCCCCACCACCACGTCGGCGGCGTGCAGCCGCTCCACCAGCACCTCGTGGGCGAACTCGGCCGGCGCGGTGCGGGCCAGCTCCGGGGTGAACGGGAGCACGCAGAACGCGTCGATGCCCAGCTCCGACACCAGCTCCGCGCGCCGCCGCAGCGTGGTGAGCCGAGCCGGGTGGCTGCCCGGGCGCACCACCTCCGCCGGGTGCGGGTCGAACGTGACCAGCACGGCGGGCAGCCCGCGTTCCCGCCCCCGCTCGACCGCACGGCCGATCAGCCGCTGGTGCCCGCGGTGCACCCCGTCGAACACCCCGACGGTGACGACGCTGCGCCCCCAGCCGGGGGGCACGGCCTCCAGCCCACGCCAGCGCTGCACGGAACGAGCCTACGAAATGACCGAGGGCGACCTCCGAGCGGGCGCGGTGCGAGGCCGGTCGTATGCCGGCAAGGTGGCTTTACTGGCGCAATAGGCCAGCAAAGCCACCTTGCTGGCATTCCGGGGGCGGGGCAGCGGGGGGCCGGGCCTCAGGTGGACGCCGGGGCCAGGACCACCAGCGGGCGGGCGTTCGAGCCCTTGTCGGCCACCAGGGCCAGTGCACGGCCGTCGGGGGCGAAGACGCCGTAGGTGCCCGGTTCGCCGGTGGGCGGGAGCGGGCGGCCGTGGGAGATGTCGGCAGCCTGGGCGGCGTCCAGATCGCGGCGGGGGAAGGCGAGCCCGACGGCCGCGTCGAGCGGCACCACCGCGGACGGGTCGGCCTCCAGCTGCTCGAGGGCGCGGGCCTGCTCGAGGGTGAACGGGCCGACGCGGGTGCGCCGCAGCGCGGTGAGGTGCCCGCCCACGCCCAGCGCGGCGCCGAGGTCGCGGGCGAGCGCCCGCACGTAGGTGCCCGAGGAGCACTCGACGGCGACGTCGAGGTCGGGGCCGCGGCGGGCGAGCAAGGTGAAGGCCGACACGGTGACCGGCCGCGCGGCGAGCACGACCTCCTCCCCCGCCCGCACCCGCGCGTAGGCGCGCTGCCCGTTGACCTTGATCGCGGAGACCGAGCTGGGCACCTGCTCGATCGCGCCGGTGAGGTCCGCCATTCCGGCCGCGATCGCCGCGTCGGTGACCCCACCCGCGTCGGCGGTGGCGAGCACCTCGCCCTCGGCGTCGTCGGTACGGGTGGTGACGCCGAGCCGGATCGTGGCCGTGTAGGCCTTCGTGTCCAGCGCGAGGTGGCCGAGCAGCTTGGTGCCGCGGCCCACCCCGCACACGAGCACGCCGGTGGCCATCGGGTCGAGCGTGCCTGCGTGGCCGACCTTGCGGGTGTGCAGGATGCGGCGCAGGCGGGCCACGACGTCGTGCGACGTGAGGCCTGCCGGCTTGTCCACGACCACGAGGCCGGGCACGGGGGCGTCCACGGGCTGATTCTCGCAATCCGCGCGACCGGGCCCGAACCACGGGATACGGTCGGCGCGAACCGCAGGTCAGGGGGGCCATCGCATGGAAGGAGCCACGGCCGCGGGTGTCCTGCGCCGCGGGCTGGGGGCGCGCCGCCGGGAGCTGGTGCTGGCATCCCTCCTGGTGGCGCTGCACCAGCTCGCCGAGGCGGCGGTGCCGGTCACGGTGGGGTGGGTGATCGACCTCGCGGTGGTGCACCGCGACTCCGGTGCGCTCCTGCGCTGGCTGGGCGTGGTCGTCGCGGTCTTCGTGGTGCTCGCCGGCAGCGCGTGGTTCGGGTACTGGTGGGGCGCGCGCACCGAGCGCATGGCGGCGCACCGCGTGCGGCTGGACGTGGCCGCGCGGGTGCTGCACCCGGGCGGCGGGGCGCCGGGCCGCCCGGGCGAGCTCGTGAGCATCGCGGGCGCCGACGCCGACCGCGCGGGTGAGGTGTGCCGGGTGGTCTGGGGTGGCGTCGCCGCCCTGGCTGCGCTCGCGGGCGGGGCCGTGGTGCTGCTCGACGCGTCGGTGCTGCTCGGGCTCGTGGTGCTCGGCGGGGTCCCGCTGGTGCTGCTCTCCTCGCGGCTGCTGGCCCGCCCGCTGGTGGGGCGGTCCGAGCGCGAGCAGGAGTCGCTGGCCGCGGCCACCGCGGTGGCCACCGACGTGATCACCGGGTTGCGCGTGGTCAAGGGGATCGGTGCCGAACGGGCGGCGGCCGGCTCGTACCGGCGGGCCAGCCGCGCCGCGCTGCGCGCTCGCCTTGCCGCGGCCCACCTCACCGGCGGCTACCTCGGCGCCACCAACGTTTTCACCGGGCTGTTCCTCGTGGTGGTGGCCTGGGTGGCCGGCCGGCTCGCGCTGGAGGGCACGATCAGCGTCGGCGAGCTCGTGGCCGGGGTCGGGCTGGCCCAGTTCCTGATCGGGCCGCTCGAACGGCTCACCGAGCTGGGCCCGGTGCTCGCGGGCGCGCGCGGCTCGGCCCGGCGCGTGGCCGCGCTGCTGGCCGCGCCGCCCGCCGTGCCGGACGGCCCGGGCACGCTGCCCGACCGGCCCGCGGGCGCGCTGCGCGTACAGCTGCCGACCGGCCTCGCCCTGGACCTCGCGGCGGGCGAGCACGTCGGAGTTGTCGCACTGCGGCCCGCCGACGCGGCCGCGCTGCTCGACGCCCTCGGCCGCGACACCGACGCGCCCGTGCACCTCGACGGCACCGACCTGCGCGACGTCGGGCTCGACGAGGCGCGCCGGGCGGTGCTGGTGGCGCGCCACGAGGCCACGCTGTTCGAGGGCACCGTCGCCGACAACACCGGGCGCGACCCGGAGCCGCTGGCCGCCGCGGCCGCCGACGAGGTGGTGGAGACGCTCCCGGAGGGTCTGGACAGCGAGGTGGGCGAGCGCGGGCGCACGCTGTCGGGCGGGCAGCGCCAGCGCATCGGGCTGGCGCGGGCCCTCGCCGAGCGGGCGCCGGTGCTCGTGCTGCACGACCCCACCACCGCGGTCGACGCCGCCACCGAGCACCGCGTCGCCGCGGGCGTGTCGGCGCTGCGGGAGGGGCGCACCACCGTGGTGGTGGCCTCCAGCCCCGCGCTGCTGGCCCGCTGCCACCGGGTGCTCCTGGTGGACGACGGCGCTGTGGTCGCGTCCGGCACGCACGCCGAGCTCGTCACCGACCCCCGCTACCGGCGGGCGGTGCTGGCGTGAACGTGCTCCCGATCGCCACGCTCGCGCGCACCCGCGCCGCGCTCGGCGAGCTCGTACGGCCCCATCGCGTGCTGCTGGCCTGCACCGCGGTCACCCTGGTGGCGGCCTCGGTGGCGATGCTCGTGGTGCCGCCGCTGCTCGGCCGGATCGTGGACGCGGTGATCGCGCGCGGCCCGGTGGCGCTGGTCGACGGCCTCGCGCTCGGCATCCTGGCCGCCCTCGTGGC
Source organism: Pseudonocardia zijingensis (assembly GCF_042657305.1). Classification (NCBI taxonomy): domain Bacteria; kingdom Bacillati; phylum Actinomycetota; class Actinomycetes; order Pseudonocardiales; family Pseudonocardiaceae; genus Pseudonocardia; species Pseudonocardia zijingensis. Next base: position 9,409 of record NZ_JBHSKO010000030.1, read on the forward strand.
GCGGGCCCTCCTCGCGGCGCTGGGCTCGGTGCTCGTGGCCCGGCTCGGCGAGCAGGTGCTCGCCGAGCTGCGCGAACGCGTGGTGGCCAGGGCGCTGGGCGTGCCGCTCGCCGACGTGGAGCGGGCCGGCACGGGCGACCTGCTGCAGCGCGTGGGCGGCGACATCGCCGTGATCTCCGAGGGCGTGCGCCGGGCCGTGCCCACGGTCGTGATCTCGCTGCTCGACGTCGGGCTCACGCTCGTGGGCCTCACGGTGCTCGACTGGCGGCTCGCGCTGGCCGGCCTCGTGCCGCTGCCGATCTGGGTGCTGATCTCCCGCTGGTACGTGCGCGTGTCCGGCCCCCTGTACGCCGCGGAGCGCCGCGCGGAGGGCGAGCGCACGCAGTCGCTGCTCGCGGGGGTCGGGGGCGCCGCCACGGTGCGCGCCTTCCGACGGCGCGGGGCGCAGCTGGCCCGGATCGAGGGCCACTCGCGCGCGGCCGTGGACGCCGCGATGCGGGCCTCCCACGCCGAGCGGCGGTTCGGGCTCGCGATGAACGGGGCCGAGCTGGTGGGCGTGCTCGCCATCCTCGTCACCGGCTTCTTGCTGGTGCGCGCCGACGCCGTCACGGTGGGCGCGGCCACCGCCGCCGCGCTGTACTTCCTGCGGCTGTTCGACCCGATCGGCATCATGCTCTACCTGCTCGACGAGGCGCAGTCGGCGGGCGCGGCGCTCGCCCGGCTGGTGGGCGTGGCCGACATGCCGGTGCCGGCCCCGCCGCGGCGGCCGTGCACCCCCGCCCACTCCGGCGTCCGCCTGGCCGGGATCCGCCACGCCTACGACGGCGGCCCGGAGGTGCTGCACGGCGTGGACCTGGACGTGGCGCCCGGGGAGAAGGTGGCGGTGGTCGGGGCGAGCGGTGCGGGCAAGACAACGCTGGGTGCCGTCCTCGCCGGCGTGCACCCGCCCACGGCGGGCGTGGTGGAGATCGGCGGCGTGCGCCTCGCCGAGATCGAGGACCTGCGGCGGCACGTCGCGCTGGTCACGCAGGAGGTGCACGTGTTCGCCGGCACGGTGGCCGACAACCTGCGGATGGCCCGCCCCGACGCCGGCGACGACGAGCTCGCCGCGGCCCTCGCGGCCGTGGAGGCGCCGATGGGGCTCGCCGACGTCGTGGGCGACGGCGGCGACGAGCTGTCGGCCACCCGCGCGCAGCAGCTCGCGCTGGCCCGGCTCGTGCTCGCCGACCCGGCCGTCGCGGTGCTCGACGAGGCCACGGCGGAGGCGGGCAGCGTGGGGGCCCGCACGCTCGAACGGGCCGCGGCGGCCGCGCTCGAGGGCCGCACCGCCGTGGTGATCGCCCACCGGCTCACGCAGGCCGCAGCCGCCGACCGGGTGGTGGTGCTGGACAAGGGCCGGATCGTCGAGTGCGGGCCGCACCACGAGCTCGTGGCGGCCGGCGGGAGCTACGCCGCGCTCTGGGCCGCGTGGGACGCACCGCGCACCCCCGCCTGAGGCCCCCGTGAGTGGATACGAGTGCCCTGGCACTCGTATCCACTCACGACCCCCCGCCCGCCCGGGTCAGCCGCTCCCCAACAGTGCCCGGGCCACCAGAGCGGCGCGCCAGTCGAGCGCCGCGCGTTCCTTCTCCGCCTCCGAGGGGCGGCCCCGCAGGGTCCACAGGTGCTGGGTCTGGCGCCAGCACTCGCTGCGCGACAGCAGCAGCGACAGCCCGCTCGCGTCGTCGCCGGGGCAGCTGCCGGCCGCGGCGGCCGCCTCGTTGGCGAGCCGCGCGATCCGGCTGGTGATCGCTTGCACCACCACCTCCTCGGCCGGGCCGGGGCTGCGGCCCAGCAGCGTGCACACGCTGACGACGGCCGGGGGCAGGTCGAAGCAGACCAGCGCGTGCGCCCCGGCGAGCGCCGTGCGGGCGACGTCCCCCGACCCGCCCTCCCAGCGGCTCAGCACGACCTGCCACACCCGCGGCACGCCTATGTCCCTGGCGTGCGCGCGCACGGCCCGCAGGTAGCGCCGCACCAGCTCGGCCACCAGCGCGGTCCGGAACTCCACGTCGGGTCCCGGCGCGCCGGGACCGTCGTCGGTGGCCGCGACGGTGGTGAGCAGCCTGCCCACCGGCCCCGCCCCGAAACCGCGCACGCCGGCGTCGGCACCGTCCTGGAGCCTCGCCACGGCATCGACGGCACCGCCCGGGCGGTCCGGGTCCCCCGTCTCCGCCGCCCCCGACTCGATCGCCACCGACACCGCTCCTCCTCGTCGAGGCCGGTTCTCGGACGGCCTCCGGTCCTCCGGCGTGGTCGCCGGCGACGGGGTAGAGCCCTCGCGTGCCCGCGCAGATACCCGCGCGCGGGATATAGGGCGTCGATCTCACCGGACATAAGGCGTTGACCTGACGACACGAAACCCTGAAGCCCCGAGGCTGGTGCCGCAGGTCACCCGTCCCGCGAGGAGTTCGTGATGAGCACCCCCACGCCCACCCCCGGCAACGACGAGCTGCTGCGGTCGGCTGGCGGTGGGGACGAGCGGGCCTGGACCGAGATCGTGCAGCGCTACAGCGGGCTCGTGGGCGCGGTCGTGCGGTCCTACCGGCTGCAGGACGCCGACGCCCACGACGCCGAGCAGCGCACCTGGCTGCGGCTCGTCGAGCACCGGGCGGCCGTGCGCGACCCGCAGCGCCTGGGCGGCTGGCTCGCCACCACCGCATCGCGCGAGTGCCTGCGGATCCTGCGGGAGAGCCGCGCTGTCGTCACCGATGAGCTGGACGCCGTGCCGGATCCGGAGCGTGGGGTGGAGGACCAGGTGGTGGACGCCGACACCGTGTCGCGGCTCTGGACGATCGTCGGGGCGCTCCCGCCGCGCGGGCGCACGATCATGATGGAGCTCTTCGCCGAGGAGCCCCGCCCCTACGCCGAGGTGGCCCGGGCCACGGGGATCCCGATCGGCAGCCTCGGGCCGAGCCGGGCACGGCTGATCGACCGGGTGCGCCACTCGTTCGACACCGGCGCCGTGGTGGCCTGAGCCGGATCAGCGGTCGCGCAGCCGGGAGCGCATCAGCACAGCGCTGGCCTGCACGCGGCTGTGGACGTCGAGCTTGGCGTAGATGCGGGTGACGTGCACGCCCACGGTCTTCTCGCTGATGAACAGCCGCTGGGCGATCTCCCGGTTGGTGCGGCCCGCGGCGAGCTCGGTGAGCACCTCACGTTCGCGGGCGGTGAGGACGGCGAGCTCGTCGTCGGACCCCGTGGCGGGCCCGGTTGCGGGGCCGTTGGGTTCGGTGACCGGCACCGTCTCCGGTTCGGGCAGGCGCACCCGCGCCCGGTCGGCGAGCTCGGCGATCTCGCTCAGGAACGGGGTGGCCCCGAGCTCACGGGCCATCCGGGCGGCGCGGCGCAGCGACTCGGCCGCGACGGCGGAGTTGGCCCGGGTGGACAGCAGCGCCTCGGCCCGGCGCAGGTGCGCGTAGGCCGACGGGTAGGGCTGGCGGCGCTCCCGCCAGATCTCGGCCACGCGTTCCCAGGCGTCCGGGTCGGAGCGGCCCGCGGCGCGCTCGTCCTCGGCGGCGGACATCTCGACGAACCCGAGCACGACGTCGCGCACCGCGGGCACCGAGGCGGCCGCGATGCGCGCCAGGTCGTCGGCGTGGCGGCGCAGCCGGGCGTCGGTGCCGTCGTCCGGGCGCCGCATGCCGAGCCGCGTGAGCTCGGCGCGGGCGCGGGCGCCGTGCCACACCAGCGGGGCCACCAGCCAGACGTCGTCCGAGCCCTGCTCGACGACGTCGAGGCCGGCCGCCACGTGGTCGAGCGCGCGGTCGGGCCGGCCCTTCCACATCGCGAGCCCCGCCCAGAGCGTCAGCAGCGGGAGCCGGTAGCGGGGGCCGAGCGTGCCGGCCGAGAGCGCGTCGACGGCCTCGAGGTCGTCCTCGGCGGGGCCGAAGCGGCCCCGCCCGGTGTGCAGGCGGGCCCGGGCCAGGCGCAGTTCGAGGGCCTCCGCCCCGGCGGGCGCGAGCTCCCACGCCTCGGCGATCGTGTCGTCGGCCTCGTCCCAGCGTCCGATCCGGAACAGGCCGTTGGCCGCCGCCGCGAGCATCCCGGCGCCCGCGCTGCGCGCCAGCCCGAGCTCCCGCGCGCGCTCGGCGCCCGCCCGCGCGATCGCGATCCCCCGGTCGAGCTCGTTGAGCGGACCGCACAGCAGCTCGGCGAGGCTGCGGTGGGCGCGCGCGATCTCCAGCGGCTCGCCCGCCCGCTCGGCCACCGCGATCGACTCCCGCAACGCCGCCTCGCCCGCCTCCGGGTCCTGCAGGTAGGCGAGGCCGAAGCCGAGGGTGGCCAGTGCCCGGGCCTCGAGCACGGCGAGGCCGGCCCGGCGGGCGAGCGTGAGCGCGCGCTCCGCGGTCTCGCGGGCCGCGGCGTAGTCACCGGCCGTCCACAGCGCCGACGCGTGGCCGCCGAGCACCTCCGCCCGCTCCCGCTCGGCGCCCTCGGCCGGGAGCGCCGCCGTGGCCCGGCCGAACGCCTCGGCGGCCTCCGCGCCGCGCCCCGCGGCCACCAGGTACTGGCCGGTGCGGGCGTGCAGCGCCGCGGCCTCGACGTCGGGCGCCTCCGGTCCGTCGGCCGGTTCGAGCAGGTCCAGCCGTTCGGCCAGCAGCGCCACGGCCTGGTCGGCGTCGCCCGCCAGGTGTGCAGCCTCGGCGGCGCGCTCCAGGCAGTCGGCGCGCGGCAGCGGCGGCGCGGCCATCTCGCCCGCGAGCCGGGCGGCGCGCAGCCAGTGCCGGTGCGCCTCCGCGTAACCGCGCACGGTGGCGGCGGCCTCGGCGGCGGCCACAGCCGCGACGGCGGCCCGGTCGCGGTCGCCCGCACCGTGCCAGTGGTGGGCCAGCCGCGCGTCCACGCCGGGCAGCTCGCGGGCCCACGTCGAGCCCAGCGCCGCGGCGTAGCGCGCGTGCAGGTCCACCCGTTCGCCGGGCAGCAGCTCCCCCACCACCACGTCGGTCATCAGGCCGTGCCGCAACCGGTAGCCGTCGGCCGCCTCGTCGACCACGACCACCCCGGCGTCCACGCTCTCGCGCAGGGCGTCGAGCAGCCACGGCCCGCCCCCCAGCACGGCGTCGAGCAGGCGGTGCGGCAGCGGGCCGTCGGCGAGCGCCACCGCCCGCACCGTGCGCAGGGCGGGCGCCGAGAGGCGTTCGAGCCGCGAGAGCACGAGCTCGCGCAACGTGGTGGGCAGGCCGGTGGGGTCGCCGTCGGCCGCGGCCCGCAGCGTCTCCTCCGCGATGAACGCGTTGCCCGCCGACCGCATCCACACCAGCTCGACGAGGTCGGGGCGGTCCGGCTCTGCGGTGGTCACCAGCTCGGCCACGGCCTCCCGGCGCAGCGGCGGCACCTCCAGGCTGCGCACCTGGCGGTGGCGGGCGAGCTCCCGGATCACGGTGCGCGCGGCCGAGTCCCGGCCGGAGGCGCCCGGCTCCGTGCGGCGCGTGCCCACGAGCAGGAGCTGCTCGTCGGGGAGGTTGGCCACCAGGTAGGCGATGAGGTCGAGGGTGGAGCGGTCAGCCCACTGCACGTCTTCGACGACGAGCACCAGCAGCGACTCGAGCGCCAGCCGCAGCACCACCCGGTGCAGCAGCTCCAGGGTCTGCACCCGCGCGAGCGGCTCCGCCACCGCCGAGCGCAGCACGAGCAGGTCGTCCAGCTGATCCGACCACGGCTCGAGCACGGCCCGCACCTCACGCCCACGTGGCGAGCGCAGCAGCGTGCGCAGGGCGGAGGCCACCGGCCAGAACGGGGGGCTCTCGGCGATGTCCGTGGCGGCGCCGGCCAGCACGAGGGCACCGCTGCGCTCCGCACGACCGACGAGCTCCTGCACGAGGCGCGTCTTGCCCACCCCGGGGTCGCCACTGAGGAACACCGTGGCCATCCGGCCCTGCCGGGCAGACTCCAGCGTGGCCTCGAGCTCGCCGAGGACGTCCTCCCTGCCGACCAAGGGGCGCAGGGGCCATCGCTCGGTCACGTCCCCCGACGGTACTGGCCCCGGTGACCCGACGACCAGGCCGTACCCCCTTCCCGGCACCACCGCCCGCCGAAGAGGATCATCATCGACGTATCAGGGGCGCTGTCACGCTCTCCTCGAACGAGGGCTGCCACGGGTGGCGGGCAGCGGAGAGGAGTGAGCCGATGGGAACCGCCGAGACGGGCCGCGAGGACCGGATCGCACATGGGCGGCCGGCGAGGACGGGGAGCACCCAGCGCCTGGCCGAGCTGGCGGGGGACGCGCCGCCCGAGTCGATCCCCGAGGTGATCGAGCGGCTCGCGGCGATCCGGGACCACGCCACGGACACGTCGCTGCTCGCGGAGAACGACGGCATCGCCTCCTTCACCAAGCTCTACCACGTGATCACCACCCGGGTGGGTGAGATGGTCGAGAGCGGGGAGTTCCGGTCCTCGGAGTTCCTCGTGCGGCTCGACCTCGAGTTCGCCGAGCGGTACTTCCAGGCGCTGCGCCGCTACGCCGCCGACATCCACACCGCGCCCGGCGTGTGGCGGGTGCTGTTCGACAACCGCAGCGACCCGAACGTGGCACCGGTGAACTTCGCGGTGCTCGGCGTCAACGCGCACATCAACTACGACCTCGCGCACGCGCTCATCGCCACCTGGCGCCACGTGACCCCGGACGGCGACGGCGCGGACACCGAGCAGTACCACGACTACCGCCTGGTCAACGACGTGTTCGAGATGGAGATGGACGGGCTGCGCGAGGAGCTCGACTCGCTCCTCTCCAACGGACCCGACGGCGCGCCGTGGGACGTGGGCGCCAACTGGCTCGCCGACCTCGTGGTCACGTTCACCCGCGACCTCGCGTGGGACGAGGCGAAGCGCGTGTGGCGCCAGGGCGCCACCCCGGAGATCTGCCGGGCGTCGGAGCGGCGGCTCGACTCGATCGCGACGCTCATCGGGCAGGGAGTGCTGCGCGCCCCGCTGCCGTTCTGATAACCGGTCGACCCGCGGGGCACGGGCCCGCACGATGTCGGCGTGGGTCACATCGAGGCGATGGCCGTCGAGCACCGGCTGCCCGACGGGCGCACCCTCTTCTCCGACGTGTCCTTCCGGGTGGGCGACGGCGCCAAGGTCGCGCTCGTCGGGCCCAACGGCGCCGGCAAGACCACGCTGCTGCGGATGGTGGCGGGCGACCTGGCACCGGCGGCGGGGAGCATCGCGCGCAGCGGCGGGCTCGGCGTCATGCGCCAGTTCATCGGCTCGATCAGCGACGATCGCACCCTGGCCGACCTGGCGCTGTCGCTGGCTCCCCCGGCGGTCCGGGCGACCGGCGAGCGGCTGCGCGCCGCCGAGCTCGCCCTCGACGAGCACGAACGCTCCCAGCTGCGCTACGCCGAGGCGCTCGCGGCGTGGGGCGAAGCCGGCGGGTACGGCGCCGAGGTCGAGTTCGACACGGCCGCCGTCGCCGCGCTGGGCCTGCCCTGGACCGCGGTGCGCGACCGGCCCGTCGCCACGCTCTCGGGCGGGGAACAGAAGCGGTTCGCGCTCGAGCTGCTGCTCCGGGGCTCGGACGACGTGCTGCTGCTGGACGAACCCGACAACTTCCTCGACGTGCCCGGCAAGCGCTGGCTGGAGGAGCGGCTCGCGGAGTCGGCCAAGAGCGTGCTGTACGTCAGTCACGACCGCGAGCTGCTGGCCCGCACGGCCGACCGCGTGGTCACGGTGGAGGCGGGTTCCGCCTGGGTGCACCCGGGTGGCTTCGCGTCGTGGCACGCCGCGCGGGTGGCCCGCCACGACCGGCTCGACGAGCTGCGCCGCCGCTGGGACGAGGAGCGCGCCAAGCTCGAACGCCTCGTCGTGCACTACCGGGAGAAGGCGTCGCACAACGACGGCATGGCCTCGCGCCTGCAGGCGGCGCGCTCCCGGCTGGCCCGGTTCCTCGAGGCCGGCCCTCCGCCGGAGAAGCCGCGCGAGCAGAACGTGCGGATGCACCTGGGCGGCGCCCGCACCGGCAAGCGGGCCGTGGTGTGCGAGGGGCTGGAGCTCGACGGGCTGACCTACCCGTTCGACCTCGAGGTGTGGTTCGGCGACCGGGTGGCCGTGCTGGGCGGCAACGGCACCGGCAAGTCCCACTTCCTGCGGCTGCTGGCCCGCGGCGGCACCGACCCCGAGCCGGGCAGCGTGCCCGCGGCGGGGCTTGCGCTCGCCCCCGTGGCGCACACCGGCACGGCCCGGCTCGGCGCCCGCGTGCGTCCCGGGCACTTCTCCCAGACCCACGACCGGCCCGACCTGGCCGGGCGCACCCCGCTCGACGTGCTCGTGTCGGGCGGGCCCGACCGTCCCGGCACCACCCGCGGCGAGGCCATGAAGGCGCTCGCGCGCTACGAGCTCGCCGCGCAGGCCGAGCAGCGGTTCGACACGCTGTCCGGCGGTCAGCAGGCGCGGGTGCTGGTGCTGCTGCTGGAGCTGTCCGGGGCCACCCTGCTCCTGCTGGACGAGCCGACCGACAACCTCGACCTCGCCTCCGCGGAGGCGCTCGAACAGGCCCTCGACGCGTTCGAGGGCACCGTGCTGGCCGTCACCCACGACCGCTGGTTCACCCGGGGCTTCGACCGCTTCCTGCTCTTCGCGGGCGACGGCGAGGTGCGCGAGACCCCGGAGCCGGTGTGGGAGCCACAGGTCCTCGCGCCCAGCGCTACACGAGCTGTGTGAAGAAGGAGATGACCGACTCCGCGCCCTCACGCAGCAGCGACCCGATGTCCTGGACGGTGTCAGCCGCGCTGTCCGGGCTGACGAAGACCCAGAACACGAGCAGCGCGATGACGAGGAGTCCGACGATTCTCTTCACGTGCACCCGATCCGTGGCCCGCAGGGATGACAGCTTGCGGAGCATTGTCTACCGCACGTGACGCTCTGTGGCACGCGCGACACTCAGGAGCGAACGGCGCCGATCACGATCCAGCGATCACTGCGGGCGCGGACACCCACCGCGACGAGCCGGATCACCATCATCACGGCCAGTCCCGTCCAGATCCCCGCGAGCCCCCAGTCGAACGCCAGCGAGGCCCACGTCAGCGGGAGGAACCCCAGCACGGCCGCCGCGAGGGTGGACGTCCGCAGGAACGCCGCGTCCCCCGCGCCGAGCAGCACCCCGTCGAGGGCGAACACCACACCGCCGATCGGCTGCATCGCCGTGAAGAACCACCACGCCACCGGCACGGCGGCGAGCACGGCCGGGTCGGGCGTGAACACCGGGGGCAGCACGCCCGACAGCGCCGCGAACAGCACCCCGAAGCCGACGCCCAGCACCAGGCCGTAGCGGGTGACCTGGCCGGCGAGCGCGCGCGCCCGCTGCGCTCCCCGCTCGGGCGAGCCCAGCGCGGCGCCCACCAGCGACTGCGCGGCGATCGCCACCGCGTCCAGCACGAGAGCCTGGAAGAACCACATCTGCAGCACGATCTGGTGCGCGGCCGCCGTGGCCGCCCCGAAGCGCGTGGCGACGGCGGCCGCCGACAGGAAGCAGGCCTGGAAGGCGAGGCTGCGGGCCAGCAGGTCGCGCCCCAGGGTGAGCTGCGCGCGCAGCACGGCGGGCGCCGGGCGCAGCGACACCGCCCCCGCCCGGGCGGCCCGCACCAGCGCCACCAGGAACAGCATGGCTCCCACGGTCTGCCCGCAGACGTTGGCGAGCGCCGAGCCCACCACCCCCAGCCCGGCCCACCCGCCGGCACCGTGCACCAGCACCGGGCAGAGCAGCGCCGAGAGCCCGTTGCCCGCGAGCACGTAGCGCAGCGGGCGCCGGGTGTCCTGCACACCACGCATCCAGCCGTTGCCCGCGAGGGTCACCAGCACCATCGGCGCACCGCACAGCGCCACCCGCAGCCACGACGTGGCCGCGTCGGCGATCGCACCGCCGTCGCCGAGTGCCTGGGCCACCGGGTGGGCCACCAGCTGGCCCACCCCGAGCACCAGCACCCCGACGCCGAGGGCGAGCCAGGTGGCCTGCACCCCCTCCCCCACGGCGTCGCCGTGGCGGCCGGCGCCGTGCAGGCGGGCCGCGCGTGACGTCGTGCCGTACGACAGGAAGTTCAACTGGCTCGTGACCTGCGCGAACACCACCCCGGCCACGGCGAGCCCGGCCAGCGCCACGGCCCCGAGCCGCCCCACCACGGCCGTGTCGACGAGCAGGTACAGCGGCTCGGCGGCCAGCACCGGCAACGCGGGCGCGGCCAGCCGCACCACCTCCCGCGCGGGAACCCGGTCGGACGCCGCGCTCATCCGCCCTGGCGCGGACGGCGGCACACGTAGACGAACGCCGGCGGCAGGTTGCGCCACACGGTGGAGCTCACCAGCACCTCGTCGAACGTGGCGCGCAGCCGCCGCCGGAACCGGCGCGCGGCGCCCAGCGTCATCCCGTGCAGGTAGGCGAACGTCGTGAACGCGCCGCGGTCGCCGATCACCCGGCTGATCTCACCGAGCAGCGCCGTCTGCGTGGCGTCGTCGAACAGCGCCCACGGCAGCCCGCAGATCACCGCGTCCACGCTCGTGATCCCACGCTCGGCGAGCAACGCCCCGAGGTCGGCCGCGTCGCCGTGCACCACCTCGAGCTGCGGGTGCGTGCGGCGCAGGTAGTCGACCATCGCCGGGTCCAGCTCCACGGCCAGGTGCCGCGCGCCCGCGGGCAGCCGCTCGGCGATCACCGCGCTCACCGCGCCGGTGCCCGGGCCCAGCTCCACGACCACCGGCTCCCCGGTGCGCGGCACCACCGATGCGAGTACCGCGCCCAGCCGAGGGGAACTCGGCGCGATCGCGCCCATCGTCGCGGGGCGCCGCAGTGCTGCCGCGAGGAACGCGCGGCGGGCGGACCGGGCGTCCGCGGTGGGGGCGGTGTCGGACGTCATGCAGGGTTCCTCCGGGTGTCGTTCGCTCCGCTCACCACCGTAGCGGGCGGCTGATCCCGGACGGTGCGGCGACGGTCAGGCGGGCAGGGCCGCCCGGATCGCCGCCAGGACCTCCTGCTCCGTGCCCTCACGGGTGAAGCCGGCCGCCATCCGGTGGCCGCCCCCGCCCAGCGCCGCGGCCACGGCGGCGACGTCCACCCGCCCCGCGGAGCGCAGCGACACCCGCCAGCGCCGTTCCCCCACCTGCATCACGGACGCCACCACCTCGGCCTCCACGGCCGTGCGGAGCACGTCCACCACGCTGTCGATCTCCTCGGACCGGTAGCGCCGCACGTCGGCGAGCGGGATCGTGGTGTACAGCAGGCCCGACGGTTCGAGCACGGCGCGCTCGAGCGCGGCACACAGGCCCTCGAACCAGGCGAACGGGTGGCTGTCCATCAACGCCCTGGTCAACGCCGCGGGCTCGGCGCCCGCCTCCACCAGCTCGGCCGCGAGCCGGTGAGCCCCGGGACCCGCGGTGCGGAAGCCGCGCGTGTCGGTGACCAGCCCCGCGTAGAGGCAGCGCGCCACCTCCGCGTCGAGCGGCACCCCCATCGCCACCAGCACCCGGTGCGCCAGCACCACCGTGGCCTCCGCGCGCGGGTCGAGCACCCGCACGTCGCCGAAGCCGGGGTTGGTGGCGTGGTGGTCGAGCATCACCGTGCGACCGGCGGTGTCGAGCAACCCGCCCAGGGACCCGAGCCGACCCGGGTCGGCCGCGTCGCAGCTGACCAGCACCTGTGGCGCCGGGTTCACCTCGGCCGGGGGCACCAGCAACCCCAGCGCGTCGAGCGGCGCGAGCGACTCGGGAACCCGCTCCGGCGACGCGAACGCCACCTGCACCCGCGCCCCGCGCCGGTGCAGGGCGATACCGAGCGCCAGCGCGCTGCCGAGCGCGTCGGCGTCCGGGTCGACGTGCGCCAGCAGCACCACCTCGCGCGCGGTGTCGAGCACCGCCGCCGCGTCGGCCACGGCGAGTTCCACGGGAGCGACCGCGCCGGCGCTCACTCCTCCTCGGCCCCGTCGCGCTCCCGGGGCACCCGGTACGGGTCGGCGTCGCCCGCGGGGCTGGCCGACGCCGCGAGCCGCGCCACCTCGGCGTCGGACTCCCGGGTGCGGGCGAGCAGCTCCTCCATCCGGCGGGCCTCGTCGGGCACCTGGTCGGGCACGAACACGAGCGAGGGGGTGTGCCGGATCCCGGTGCCCGCGCCCACCTTCGACCGCAGCACACCGGTGGCGCTCGCCAGCGCCGCCGCGGCACCCGCGGCGTCCGGGTCGGCGTCCACCCGCTCCCCGAGCACCGTGTAGTACACGGTGGCCTCGCGCAGGTCGCCGGTGACCCGGGTGTCGGTGATGGTCACCATCTTCAGCCGCGGGTCCTTGACCTCGTGCTCGAGAGCATCCGCCACGATCTGCGTGATCCGCTTGGACAGCCGCCGCGCGCGGGCGTGGTCCACCACAACTACAGCCCTCCTCCGTCGGGCCGTGAGTGGATACGGGTGCCGGAGCACTCGTATCCACTCACGACCTCATTCGTCCTCGGGGCCCAGCATCCGATGCCGGGCCGAGAGCAACTCGAGTTCGGGACGGGCGGCGACGAGCCGCTCGCACCGGTCGAGGACCTCGGTGGCGTGGCCGGCGTCGACCGCGACGCAGGCGACACCGAGCAGAGCGCGCCGGTGCAGGTCGAGGTGCCCCGCCTCCGAGACGGCCACCTCGAACTTCCGGCGCAGCTCGGCCAGTACCGGCCGGACCACCGACCTCTTCTGCTTGAGCGATCGGACGTCCCCGAGCAGGACGTCCAGCTCCAACACTCCGACGAACATGGTTCTCCGAAACGGTGGGGGGCCGGACATCGTCCGGCCCCCCACCTGTTCGTCAGCTCCTCGGCTTCTCGCGCATCTCGAACGTCTCGATGAGATCGCCCTGCTTGATGTCGGAGAAGCTGCCGAGCGTGAGACCGCACTCGAAGCCCTCGCGGACCTCGACCACGTCGTCCTTCTCCCGCCGCAGCGAGGCGATCGAGAGGTTCTCGGCCACCACCACGCTGTCGCGCAGCAGGCGCGCCCGGGCGTTGCGCCGGATCACCCCGCTCATCACGAGGCAACCGGCGATGGTGCCGAACCGCGACGACCGGAAGATCTCGCGGACCTCGGCGGTGCCGAGACCGACCTCCTCGTACTCCGGCTTGAGCATGCCCTTCAGGGCCTGCTCGATCTCCTCGATGGCCTGGTAGATCACCGTGTAGTAGCGGATCTCCACGCCCTCGCGGTTGGCCAGCTCGGTGGCCTTGCCCTCGGCCCGGACGTTGAAGCCCAGCACGATGACGTTGTCGGCGATCGCGAGGTTGATGTCGCCCTCGGTGATGCCACCGACGCCGCGGTGGATGACCCGCAGCTCGACGTCGTCGCCCACCTCGATCTTCATGAGCGCGTCCTCGAGTGCCTCGACGGTACCCGAGTTGTCACCCTTGATGATCAGGTTGAGGGTGTTGGTCTCCTTCAGCGCGGCGTCCAGGTCCTCCAGGCTGACGCGCTTGCGGCGGCTGGCCAGTTCGGCGTTGCGCTCGCGGGCGCGGCGCCGGTCGGCGATCTGGCGGGCCACCCGGTCCTCGTCGACGACGAGGAACGTGTCGCCCGCGCCGGGCACCGAGGTGAACCCGATGACCTGCACCGGCCGCGACGGGAGCGCCTCGGTGACGTCCTCGCCGTACTCGTCGAGCATGCGCCGGACGCGCCCGGAGGCGTCGCCCGCGACGACCGAGTCGCCGACCCGCAGCGTGCCGCGTTGCACCAGCACGGTGGCCACGGGGCCGCGGCCGCGGTCGAGGTGGGCCTCGATCGCGACGCCCTGCGCCTCCATGTTCGGGTTGGCGCGCAGGTCGAGCGCGGCGTCCGCGGTGAGCAGGATCGCCTCGAGCAGCTGCTCGATGTTGGTGCCCTGCCGCGCGGAGATGTCGACGAACATCGTCTCGCCGCCGTACTCCTCCGCGACCAGCCCGTACTCGGTGAGCTGCTGGCGGACCTTCGCCGGGTTGGCACCCTCGACGTCGATCTTGTTGACCGCCACCACGATCGGCACGTCGGCGGCCTGGGCGTGGTTGATCGCCTCCACCGTCTGCGGCATCACACCGTCGTCGGCGGCGACCACGATCACCGCGATGTCGGTGGACTTCGCACCACGGGCACGCATGGCGGTGAACGCCTCGTGACCCGGGGTGTCGATGAAGGTGATCAGCCGCTCGTCGCCGTCGAGCTCGGTGGCGACCTGGTAGGCACCGATGTGCTGGGTGATGCCGCCGGCCTCGCCCTCGCGGACGTTGGTCTTGCGGATCGTGTCCAGCAGTCGGGTCTTACCGTGGTCGACGTGACCCATGATGGTCACGACCGGCGGCCGGACCTCCAGGTCCTCCTCCGTACCGGCGTTCTCGCCGTAGGAGATGTCGAAGGAGTCGAGGAGCTCGCGGTCCTCCTCCTCCGGGCTGACGACCTGCACGTCGTAGTTCATCTCGGTGCCGAGGAGCTCGAGCACCTCGTCGGACACCGACTGGGTGGCCGTGACCATCTCACCGAGGTGGAACAGCACCTGCACCAGCGAGGCCGGGTTGGCGTTGATCTTCTCGGCGAAGTCGGTGAGCGACGCGCCGCGCGGCAGCCGGATCGTCTCGCCGCTGCCCTTCGGCAGGCGGACGCCGCCGACCGAGGGAGCCTGCATCGAGTCGAACTCCTGGCGCTTCTGCCGCTTCGACTTGCGGCCCTTGCGCGCCGGACCACCGGGACGGCCGAACGCACCCGCGGCACCGCCGCGACCGCGACCGCCACCACCGGGACGACCACCACCGGGACCACCGCGGAAGCCACCACCGGCCGGGGCACCGCCACCGCCGGGACCGCCACCACCGGGACGGAAGCCGCCGCCACCGGGACGACCGCCACCACCCGGACGACCGCCACCGCCGCCGGGACGACCACCGGGGCCGCCACGGCCACCGGGACCACCACCGGGCCGGCCGCCCGCCGGGCGCGCCGGCATCATGCCGGGGTTGGGCCGCGGCGGCATGTTGCCGGGCGACGGACGCGGGCCACCACGACCGGCCTCACCGGAACGCGGCGCCTGCGGGCGCGGGCCGCCGGGACGCGGGCCACCCTGGCCCTGGCCCTGACCGCCCTGGCCGGGAGCCTGCCCGCCACCGGGCGGGCCGGGACGCGGCGCAGCAGGGCGCGGCGGGGCGCCCGAGCCGACGCCGAACGGGTTGTTGCCGACCCGCGGCGTGCGCGGGCCGGGACGCGGCGCCGCCGGACGCGGCGGCACGACGCCGGGCGCCTCGGCCGCAGCGGCAGGCCGCTGCTGGGCGGGCGCGGGCCCCGGACGGGGGCCGGGCCGCGGGCCGGAACGCTGCTGCTGGTGCTGCTGCGGCGGGGCCGCCGCGGTGCCTGCGGCCGCCGCGGGACGCTGCTCGGCCGGCTGCGGGGCCGCGGGACGCTGCGGCTCGCTGCGCGGGGTCTCCGGACGCGCCGGCGCCGGCGGGCCGGGACGCGGACCCGGGCGCGGGCCGCCGGAACGGTCACCGCCCGGCGTGGACGGCGCCTGCGCCGGCCGCTCCTGCGGACGCGGCGGACCGGGAACCGGGCCACCGGACCGCGGCGGCACGTTGCCGGGGGTGGGACCACCGCCCGGACGGGGCCGACCGCCACCACCGCGACGCCCACCACCGGAGTCGCCTCCACCGGAGAGCGACTCACGGAGCTTGCGGGCGACCGGGGCCTCGACGGTCGACGAGGGGGACTTCACGTACTCCCCGAGGTCCTGCAACTTGCTGAGGACCTGCTTACTGCTGACTCCGAGCTCCTTCGCGAGCTCGTGCACGCGGGCCTTGCCTGCCACTGCACTCCTTGTTAACCGGAGGCCGGGCGGCGGCACCGCTCGACCTCGAACCTAGTGTCGAAGCACGTTCATGGTGCGATCTTCACGACTGGCTCATGACGGGTCGACCTTGCTTCCTGGTGTGCCGGACCCGGGTGTCTCCCGAGCCCCGTTCGTACCCGCGGCCCCGATGTGGGCTCGCACCGGCGCGGGGTCCAGCGGCCCCGCGACACGGAGTGCCCGCGGGAACGCCGAGCGCCGCTCGGCACGGTCCAGACATTCCTGGGCGAGGTGCAGCCACGCACCACGCCCGGGGAGCCTGCGCCGCAGGTCCGGGATCAGTACCCCGTCCACCGCGACAACCCTCAACAGACCGTCGGCCACATCCCGGCGCCGACATCCGACGCACGTCCGGACTGGTCCCGCGGTGGATCGGTGATCCGGTGCGGAGGCCGGTCGTGCAGGGGCCGGACCCGGGGGGTGGGCCGGTGTGGAGTGTAGCGCAGCACCTGCGCCCGCTCCTCTCTCGCTGACGGCTCGACGACTCAATGATCTCTCAGCCGACCGACTCCGTCTCGGGCGCGTCGATGGCCCCACGGGGGTCCGCGTCGCTGCGGATGTCGATGCGCCAACCTGTGAGCCGGGCCGCCAACCGGGCGTTCTGTCCTTCCTTGCCGATGGCGAGCGACAGCTGGAAGTCGGGCACCACGACCCGCGCGGTCTTCGTGCGCGCGTCCAGGACAGTGACCGAAACCACCTTCGACGGCGAGAGCGCGTTGCCGACGAACGTGGCCGGATCCTCGGACCAGTCGATGATGTCTATCTTCTCCCCGGCCAGCTCGCTCATCACGCCCCGCACCCGGGCCCCCACGGGACCGATGCAGGCGCCCTTCGGGTTGACCCCGGGCACGGTGGACCGCACCGCGATCTTGGACCGGTGGCCGGCTTCCCGCGCCACCGCGACGATCTCCACGGACCCGTCGACGATCTCGGGCACCTCGAGCGCGAAGAGCTTGCGCACGAGGTTGGGATGTGTCCGGCTCAACGTGATCTGCGTCCCGCGCATTCCCCGGCTCACACCCACGACGTAGCAGCGGATCCGCTCACCGTGCTCGTAACGCTCGCCCGGCACCTGCTCGGCCTGCGGCAGCACGCCCTCCGTGCCGCCCTGCAGCTGCACGATCACCACACCGCGGGCGTTGGCACGGGCGTCGCGCTGGATGACGCCGGCGACGACCTCACCCTCCTTGGCGGCGAACTCGCCGTACGTCCGCTCGTGCTCGGCGTCGCGCAGCCGCTGCACGATCACCTGGCGCGCGGTGGTGGCGGCGATCCGGCCGAAACCCTCGGGGGTGTCGTCCCACTCGGTGTCGACCGTGCCGTCCGGGCCCAGCTCCTGGGCGAGCACCCGCACCGCACCCGTCTTGCGGTCGATGTCGATCCGCGCGTGCGGCTGGTGGCCCTCGGTGTGCTTGTACGCGGTGAGCAGCGCGGTCTCGATGGCCTCCAGCACCGTCTCGAACGGGATGTCCTTCTCGCGCTCGATGGTGCGCAGCGCCGCGATGTCGACGTTCACGCCGTCCCCTCCTCTTGCAGCAGCGCCACCTCGTGCTCCGGCGGAGGCCGGAACTCCACCTGCACGCCCGCGTGGTCCACGTCGGCGTAGCGCACCTCGCGCAGCCGCCCGTCGACCAGCACCGTGACGGCCTCCTCGCCGGCGGCACCGACGCGACCGGTGAACTGCGTGCCGTCGTGCAGCCGCACCGCCACCTGGCGCAGGTGCGCCCGCCGCCAGTGCCGCTGCCCCGTGAGGGGGCGGTCGACACCGGGCGAGGTGACCTCCAGCGTGTAGGACCCCCCGATGAGGTGCTCGCGGCGGTCGAGCTCGGCCGAGATCGCCCGCGAGACCGCCGCGATGTCGTCCAGGCCCACACCCGAATCGGAGTCGACCACCACCTTGACGGTGTGGCGGCGGCCCGCGGCCCGGACGTCGAGCTGGTCGAGCTCGAACCCGGCGTCCGCGACGATGGGCGCCAGCACGCCACGCAGCTCACCGGCCTGCGGACCGGTTGCCTGCGTGGGGCGGGGGGAGGGCATCGCGTCTACTCCTACGAACGGGGTGGGTCTGTCAGGGTATCGCGCCGCCTGTCGGACTCCTGCAGGCCGTTACCGCCCGTGCACCCCCCGGCACCCGGCCGGGCTCAGGGGCGGCCTGGCAGGATGACCGCCCGGCGAGCGCGGCGGCGAAGGAGACCGCGCACGGGTCGAGGAGAAGTCGTGCCAGGAGCGTTGAGCCGGCGCCGCGTGCTCGCCGGACTGCTGCTCCTGCCACCCGCCGTGGCCGGCTGCGCGCTCGGTTCGTCCGCCCCGGACGGGCCCGACCCCCTCATCGCCCTCGCCGACGCCGCCCGCGCCGACGCGGCGCTCGCCGCCGCCGCGATCGCCGCCGACCGCGACCTCGCCACCGCCCTCCAGCCGCTCGTCGACGCCCGCACCCAGCACGCCGCGGCACTCGACGCCGAGGTCGCCCGGCTCGACCCGGACCGGCCCACCCCGTCCCCCGCTCCCCCGCCCGCCGGGCGCCCAGGCCGCACCGAGGTGCAGCGCGCCGTGCTCGCGTCGGGGCGGGCCGCGGGCGAGGTGGCACTCGGCCTGCCCGCCGAGCGCGTCGGGCTCGTCGCCGCCGTGGCCGCCTGCTGCAACACCTACGCGGAGGTGCTCGCGTGACCACCGCGAACCCCCGGATCGACGACACCGCCGTCGCCGCCCTGCAGAACGCGCTCGCCGCCGAGCACGCCGCCATCTGGTGCTACGCGCTCGCCGTCGCGTTCCTGTCCGGCGCCGACGCCACCCGCGCCCGCGAGGACGAGGAGGCGCACCGGGAGCTGCGCAGCCAGGTCGAGGAGACCCTCACCCAGCTGGGAGCCCCAGCGGTGTCCGCGCAGCCCGCCTACGCCACGCCCGGCCCCGTCACCGACTCGGAGTCGGCGGCCCGGGTCGCGGTGGTGGCCGAGACCGACGCGCTCGCCGCCTGGTGCTCGGTGCTCGAACGCACCCGCGACCGCGCCCTGCGCCAGGCCGCCCTCGACACCATGGGCGCCGGCACCCTCCGCTGCGCCCGCTGGCGCCTGGCCGTCGGCGAGCCGCCGGCCATCCCGGTGTTCCCCGGCCGCTCCTGACCCGCGGGCCGGCTCAGGCGCGCCCGAGGCGCACACCACGGTCGCGGGGGCAGCCGCCAGGTACTGCTCGAACGTGATGATTCATCCGAACAGCGCCCCATGGCCCCCGGGACGGCCCTGAGGCCCCACTCGGAAGGATCACCGGCAACCGCCCAAGATCAGCAGCACACCCGTGCCCCTCGGCCTGAGAAGGGCGGCCTCCCGCAACGCCCACACCCGAGCCGCACCCCACAGTCGTCGAGACAGCCGCGACGTGCTGCTCGGGGGTGGTGATCGAACCCAGCACCGCTACAGCTCCCACGCGCAAGCAGCGGGGCGGCGGTGCAGGCCGATGATCGCGCCGAACCGCACACAGAGGCCTCAGGACCAGCCGCCTGGTACTGCTCGAGCCTGAAGATCCATCCGAACAACGCGCCAGTGCCCCCCGCACGGCCCTGACGCACTACTCGGAAGGATCACCGGCAGCCGCCCACGATCAGCAACACACGCGTACTTCTCGGGCTGCACGAGGGCGGCCTCCACCCCACGCCCCACACTCGAGGCGCACACGACGGTTCATGGGCGACCGCGAGGTACTTCTCGGACCCGATGATCCATCCCAACAGCACCCCACCGCCCCCGAGACGACCCTGACGCACTACTCGGAAGGATCACCGGCAGCCGCCCACGATCAGCAGCACACGCGCACTTCTCGGGCCGCAGAAGGGCGGCCTCCCGCCGCACCCGCACCCGCACCCCAGCCTCACACCACAGTCGCCGAGGCAACCGCCATGTACTCCTCGGACCTGAAGATCCATCCGAACAGCGCCTCAGCGCCCCCGGGAAGGCCCCCACGCACCACTCGGAAGGATCGTCGGCCGCCGACCGAGATCAGCAGCACACCCCAGTCACCATCGCGACCGTCCGGTACTCCTCGAGATGGAGGCGGGCGAACTCGGCCTGGCGCCGCGCCCGGAGCCGCACAACACGGCGCTGAGACAGCCGCGGAGCAGCAGGAGGTGGATCCGGCCCGACGCTCGCACCGAGGTGCACACCACAGCTGCCGGGGCAGCCGCGAGGTACTTCTCGAACCCGATGATCCATCCGAGCAGCGCCTCAGCGCCCCCGGGACGGCCCTGACGCACCACTCGGAAGGATCACCGGCAGCCGCCCACGATCAGCAGCACACGTGTACTTCTCGGGTGGCACGAGGGTGCCTCCCGCCGCGCCCGCACCCGAGCCGCACACGACGGTTGATACGGGAGCTCCGAGGTACTGCTGGGCCGGGGCAGGCGGGGCCTCAGGGGGTGAGGGCGTCCAGAGCGCGGGCGACGTCGGCCTCGGTGTTGTAGAGGTGGAAGGCCAGCCGGGCGGCGCCGGCCCTCGCCGCGCTCACGACGCCCGCGGCCGCCAGCCGCTCGCCGGCGCCGTCGCGGGTGACGGACACGATCGCGGAGCCGGCGGGCTCCATCCCGAGCCCCGCGCGGAAGGAATCGGCGAGCCCCACGCAGTGGGTGTGCACCGCGGACCGGTCGAGGCCGGCGAGCCACGGCAGCGCCACCGCGGCCCCGACGTGGCAGTACCAGGCGGGTGAGGTGTCGAGCCGCCGCGCGTCGGGCGCGAGGGTCATCGGCAGGCCGTAGATCTGCGCCCAGCGGTCGGCGCCCGCGAACCACCCCGCCGCCACGGGGGTGGCGGCCAGCTCGGGCCCCACCGCCATCCAGGCGACGCCGCGCGGGCTGAGCAGCCACTTGTACCCGGCGGCGACCACCGCGTCGGCCCAGGAGAGGTCGGCGTCGAGCCAGCCGAGGGACTGCGTGGCGTCGAGCAGCACCCGGGTGCCGCTGCCCCGGGCCGCACGCAGGCCGTCCAGGTCGACGAGCCGCCCGTCCGCGGACTGCACGACGCTCACGGCCACGAGGTCGAACTCCGCCGCGCGCGGGCCCACCTGGGCGAGGTCGACCTCGGTGACCGTGACGCCGCGGTCGGCCTGCGCCGCGAACGGCCACGTCACGCTCGTGAACTCGCCACCCGCCACGAGCACCCGGGCGCCGGCGGGCAGGGCGGCGGCGACCAGCCCGACGAGTGCGGACACGGCAGGCCCGGTCGCGACCCGGTCGGCGCCGAGGCCCACGAGGGCGGCGAACCCCGCCCGGGCCCGCTCGACGTACTCGTCGTACTCCCCGGCCCGGCCGGCGCCGGAGCGCCAGCCCGCGACCGCCGCCGCCACCGCCTCGCCCGCGGACGCGGAGGGGATGCCGATGCTCGCGGTGTTCAGGTAGCCGTCGGGGACGTCGAACCTCTCTCCGAATGATTGGCGCACGCGGGGAACACTACGGGCGTGGACAGCCAGCTGATCGAGATCCGGACGGGCGGCCGCGAGGCCGTCGTCGACCTCACCGGCGAGATCGCCGCCTTCCTGCGCTCCGTGGGTGCCCGTGACGGCCTGCTCAACGTCTGGGTCCCGCACGCCACGGCGGGGCTCGCGGTGATCGAGACGGGCGCCGGGAGCGACGACGACCTCCTCACCGCGCTGCGCGATCTGCTCCCCGCCGACGACCGCTGGACGCACCGCCACGGCAGCCCCGGGCACGGCCGCGACCACGTGCTGCCCGCGCTCGTGGCGCCGTCGATGTCCGTGCCGGTGCTGGACGGGAGCACGGCGCTGGGCACGTGGCAGTCGGTGTGCCTCGTCGACACCAACGGCGACAACCCGGTGCGCTCGGTTCGCCTGTCCTACCTCCCCGGCTGACCGCGCCGCTACCCGCGGCGGAGGTCGGCGAGGCGGTCGGCGACGTCCGCGGCCGTGCGGAGCCGCGCGGTGCCCTCGGCCGTGCAGTCGCGCACGAGCGCGGCGTCCCCCGGGGCGAGGCCGGGATGGATCTGCGGGCCGGCGGAGCGCAGCTCGCGGATGGCGCCGAGCGGGTGGCCCGGCAGCTCCCCGTAGAGGCCCACGCCGGCGAGCACCCGGTGGACGGTGGCGCCCAGCGCCCACACCTCGGTGCGCCGCGACGGCTCCGCACCCGAAAGCAGGTCCGGGTCGCGGAACTCCAGCACGCCGCCGCGGCCGGTGCCCGGCACGACCGCGCCGGGCGTCAGCACCCGGGTGAGGTCCGGCTCTGCCAGCCGCCCGCCGAGCGGGCCGCCCGGTTCCTCGACGAGCATGACGTTGCCGGGGTGGATGCCGCCGTGCACGATGCCGGCCTCGTGCAGGTCGTGGGCGCCGCGGGCGGCCTGTTCGAGCGCGATGAGCGCCTCCGCCCGGCTCGGCGGGGACACGAGGGAGCCGAGCGGGAAGTGCTCCATGGCGTAGGCGAAGTTCTCGCCGAGCACCGCGTCGAACACCCCCGCGACGAACGGGGAGCGGGCGGCCGCCACGGCGCGCAGCTCCCGCACGGCCCGGTCGAACGCGGGCTCGCTCACCCGCTCGGCGAACACCTTGACGACGACCTTGACGTCGACGCCGGGCGCACCGGACCCCGACGGCGGCCGCGCGAGGTAGCAGCGGGCGCGCGGCCCCTCACCGAGCAGGCCGAGCACCTCGAAGTCGGAGAGCGACGCGGGAACGAGCGTCGGGGTCGCGTCCAAACCCGGCGACCTCCTCTGGCTAGCGCGCCCCGTTCGGGGCCTCGAACTGGAAGCTGCGGCCCCCGATCCGCACCCGGGTTCCCGGCACCAGCAGATGGGTCTCCCCGGCGGGAAGCTGCGTCCACCCCTGCTCCCCCGGCGGCGAGACGAACGTGCCGTTGCGCGAGCCGACGTCGACGAGCAACGCCTCCCACCCGTTCACGACGATCTGCGCGTGGACGCGCGACACGGCCCCGGAGGAGTCCTCCAGGGCGAGCGAGCGCAGCGCGCCCGACGCGACTCGCGGGTCGGCCTCCGGCATCCGCCCCATGAGGTACTCGGCGTCGACGGTGTAGGTGGCTCCGTCGTCGAACACGAGCAGGCCGACGGGCGGGCGGGCACCGGGCTCCTCCACCGCGTTCTCGACGGCGAGCCCGCCCGTGGGGGCGCCGTCGTCGAGGGACTCGCGTTCCGGCTCGTCGGGTGCGGCACCGAGGATCCGCTCGGATCGCAGCGCGGTGGTGCGCGGGGTGTCGGGGTCGGTGTCGGCGAGCGGGTGGGCCGGCTCGGCGGGCGCCACCGCGTCCTGGGTGGGGACGCCCAGGCGGGGGGTGCCGTCGCTCGCACCGTCGTCGTCGCCGTCGGGCAGGGCCGGGACCGGTTCCAGCAGGGGTCCGGAGGCGATCCGGGTCTCCTCCACCGCGGAGGTGCCGGAGTCCTGGCCGAACGACGCGGCGCCGAAGTCGTCGGACCCGCGCTCGTCGGCGGCCTCGGGGTGCTCGGGCTGCTCGGCCGGGGCGGCCTCGGCGGCGGGGGCGCCGGACGAATCCTCGTCGGGCAGCCGGTGCCTGCGCCTGCGCCGCTCGGATGGCCCGATCGCGCTCAGCCCGGCCTCCGTGCCACCGTCGGTGGCGAACCAGCCCTCGATCCGGTCGGGACGGCCGGCGTCGTGGCCGCGGTCGTCGCTCCACGGGCTGCGGTCCGGGTCCTGCGCGGGGGCGTCCGGCGCGCCGAGCAGGTCGTAGGCGGCGCCGTTGACCGAGCCGTTGGCGGCGCCGTTCACGGTGCCGTTCGACATGCCGTTCGACATGCCGTTGGGGCTGCCGTTCGCGAGGCCGTGGGGGGCGCCGTTCGCGGTGCCGTTCACCCCGCCGTTCACCGAGCCGTTCACCGAGCCGTTGACCGACCCGTTCACCGGGCCGTTCAGCGGGCCGTTGACGGGGTGGTCGTCCGCGATCCCCTGCTCCGACGGCTCCGGCTCGCGCAGCTCCTCGGGGCGCTCGGGATGGGTGTCGGCCGGGTCGGGCTCGGCCGGGCGGGCGTTCTGGTCGGAATTGCTGCCGGAGACGCGGTCGAGGTCGTCGACCGAACCGCGCCGCGGCACCCACCCGCGGTGGGCGACCCCGTTCGACCCGGACGGCACGGGCCGCAGGTGAGCGCGGCCGGAGGACCGCCCGGAACCGGAGTCGCCGGGGTGGTAGTCCTCGAGCGCGCCGAGGCTCCCACCCCGCGATGACATGCCGTTGCCGGAGTTCTCGCCCGGGTAGAGGTCGGCGGGCGCGGCCGGCGCGGGCTCGGCGTCCCACTGCCGCTCGGTGTCGGCGACGTCGGACCACCGCGGTTCGGGCCTACGGGCGCGCGCGGCCTCCTCCCCCCGGTCGACCGAGCCGTGGTCGCCGCCCGGGACGAGCACGGCACCCGCGCCGGGCACGATGCCGCCGCGCAGGTCGTGCACCCCGTCGACGAGGCCGGGCGGGATGGGGCCGCCCTCCAGCGCCAGCACGACGGGGGCGTCGGGGCGCGGGATGAGCCGGTCGGTCCACGCCACCGACTGGGCGCCCGAGAGCGCCACCTGCCGGTCCGGCACGACCAGCCCGACGGAGCCGTAGAGGAACACCGCCCACTGTTCCCCGCGCTGCCCGCCACCGGATCGCGGGTCACCGCCGGTGACGGCGACGGTGCCGAAGCGCAGGCCCTCACCGGGCGCGTCGGCCCCGCCCAGCCACATCGCGAGCCTGCGTGCGAGCGCCCGGCCGGGCTCGGGGCCCGACGCGGCGGCGCACACGTCGAGGAGCTGGCGCAGCACGTGCCGGTCGGCGCACTCGGCGACGCAGACGACGCCGGGCCAGCGCCCCACGACACCGGCACCGGGCACGACTGCGGCGCGCAGCGCGTCGAAGTCCACTGGGTCTACCTCCCCCGCGGCGGCCGCGGGCGGACCGGCGGGGCGGCCAGTCCGCCACCGGCCAGGTGACGGTCACGGTCGTGCATCACTTCTGTCGATCGACGGGAACGGTACGGGGCGCGTGATCCACGGTTGCCGCCGCACCACCGTCGTCGCAGGTGGTGACGGTACGAGTCCGGTGGGTGACCGGGCTCGTCCCACGATTGCACCGGCCCAGTCGACCACGAACGGGTGATACCCGACCAGACCGGTCGCCGCTCACGAGGTGCAGGTCAGCGCGCGCCGGTGAGTGCGACGAGGTGATCGACCGCGGTCTCGACCGCGATCTCCTGCCGTTCACCGCTGCGGCGGTCCTTCACCTCCACCACACCGTTCGCCAGACCCCGTCCGACCACGACGATGGTCGGTACACCGATCAGCTCGGCGTCGGCGAACTTGACGCCCGGTGTCGCCTTGCGGTCGTCGAGGAGAACGCGCACGCCCGCGGCGTCGAGGTCGGCGGCGAGCCGCTCCGCCCCGGCGGCGATCTCCTCGGTCTTGCCCGCGATGACGACGTGGACGTCGGCGGGGGCGACGCGGCGCGGCCAGATGAGGCCCGACTCGTCGTGGCTCTGCTCGGCGATCACGCCGACCAGCCGGGAGACGCCGATGCCGTAGGAGCCCATCGTGATCCGCACCGGCTTGCCGTCGGAGCCGAGCGCGTCGAGCCCGAGTGCGTCGGCGTACTTGCGGCCGAGCTGGAAGACGTGGCCGATCTCGATGCCGCGGGCGGCCTCGAGCGGACCGGAGCCGTCGGGCGCGGGGTCGCCCTCGCGCACCTCGGCGGCCTCGATCGTGCCGTCGGGGGTGAAGTCGCGCCCACACACGAGGTCGACGACGTGGTGGTCGGGCTTGTCGGCGCCGGTGACCCAGGCCGTGCCGGTGACGACGCGCGGGTCGACGAGGTAGCGCACCCCGTTGGCGGCCAGCGCTGCCGGGCCGATGTAGCCCTTGACGAGGAACGGGTTGTTCGCGAAGTCGGCCTCGTCGAGCAGGGCGACCTCGGCGGGCTCGAGCGCCGCCTCCAGCCGCTTCATGTCGACCTCGCGGTCGCCCGGCACGCCCACTCCGAGCAGCGTCCACTCGTCCGCGCCCGGGAGCCTGGTCTTGACCAGCACGTTCTTGAGCGTGTCGGCGGCGGTGAAGGTGCGGCCGAGCCCGGCCTTCTCGTTGAGGAAGTCGACGAGCGACTCGATCGTGGGGGTGTCGGGCGTGTGGTGCGCCTGCGCCGGGGGCAGCCCCTCGATCGGCCGCGCGGGCGGTGGGGTGGTGGTGACCGCCTCGACGTTGGCCGCGTAGCCGCCCGCGCTGCGCACGTAGGTGTCCTCCCCGGTGGGTGCCACCGCGAGGAACTCCTCGGACGCCGAGCCGCCCATGGCACCGGAGGTGGCCTTGACCACCACGTACTCCAGCCCGAGCCGGTCGAAGATGCGCACGTAGGCGTCGCGGTGCAGCCGGTAGGACTGCTCGAGCCCCTCGTCGGTGAGGTCGAAGGAGTACGAGTCCTTCATGAGGAACTCGCGGCCGCGCAGGATGCCGGCGCGGGGGCGCGCCTCGTCCCGGTACTTGTTCTGGATCTGGTAGAGGATCACCGGGTAGTCCTTGTAGGACGAGTACTCGCCCTTGACCACCTGCGTGAACAGCTCCTCGTGGGTGGGCCCGAGCAGGTAGTCGGCACCCTTGCGGTCCTTGAGGCGGAACAGCAGCGGGCCGTACTCGGTCCACCGCCCGGTGGCCTCGTAGGGCTCGCGGGGCAGCAGCGCGGGGAAGTGGATCTCCTGGGCGCCGATGGCGTCCATCTCCTCGCGCACGATCCGCTCGATGTTGCGCAGCACCCGCAGACCCAGCGGCAGCCAGGTGTAGATCCCCGGCGCGGTGCGACGGACGTAGCCGGCGCGGACGAGCAGCTTGTGGCTCGGTACCTCCGCGTCGGCCGGGTCCTCGCGCAGGGTCCGCAGGAACAGCGACGACATCCGGGTCAACACCCGGGAAAGGGTAGCGACGCCCCGCAGGCACCCTCCCGCCGGTCGGCGCGCCGCCCAGCCGTGATCGCCGGCCGTGATCGCACCGTGTCCGGCCACTGCGTAGTCCGACGGATCCGCCCGCGCCCGCGCGGCGGCACCGTGGCTGCCATGACCAACGCGACGACGAACGCGACGACGGCACCGGCGATGGCCCCGCGGACCCTCCCGGACGCAGCCGGGCTCGCCGCCGCCACGCCTCCCGACCGGGACCGCTACGCCGATCTGCTGCGCCTGTTCTCCATCGGCATGGTGGTGCTCGGGCACTGGGTGGTCGCGCTGCTCACGGTGCACGGTGCGGGCGCGGTCACCTCGTCGCTGCCGCTGATGCTGTCGACCTGGGTCTGGCAGGTGATGGCGCTGTTCTTCTTCGTCGGCGGGTTCGCGCACGCCCGCGCGCTGCGCCACCGCCCGCCCGCAGCCGAGTTCGTCCGGGCGCGGGTGGCGCGGCTGCTGCCCCCGGTGCTGGTGCTGCTGGCCGTCTGGACGGCGCTGGCGGCGCTGATGCACGCCGGCGGCCTCACCGCGGGCGAGTTCGCCGTCGGCCTGCAGCTGGTCACGGTGCCGCTGTGGTTCCTCGGGGTGTACCTGGTGATCGTGCTGGCGGCCCCGGCCACCGCGGCGCTGCACCGCCGGTTCGGGCTGTGGCCGGTGCTCGGTGCGTTCGCGGTGGCGGTGGCCTGCGTCGACGTGCTCGCGCGCGGCCTGGACGTGCCGCCGGCCGGGTACGCGAACCTGCTGCTCGTGTGGCCCGCGGTGCACCAGCTGGGGTACGGCTACGCCGACGGCACCCTGCAGCGGGGCGGCCGCAGGCTCGCCGCGGTGCTCGCGGGCGGCGGGCTCGCCGCCACCGCGCTGCTGGTCTTCGGCCCGTTCGGCTACCCGGTGCTGATGGTGGGCCTGCCCGGCAACGAGGCGTCGAACGCGGCGCCGCCCACCCTCGCGCTGCTCGCGCAGAGCCTCTTCCTGGTGGGCGCCGCGCTGCTGCTGCGCCCGGCGGGCAACGCGCTGGTGGCGCGGCCGCGGGCCTGGTACGCGGTGGCGGTGGGCAGCTCGGTGATCATGACCGTGTACTGCTGGCACCTCACCGCCTGCTACGCGGTGCAGGGCGTGCTGCTCGCGCTCGGCGTCCGGCTGCCCGCGCCCGACACCGCATGGTGGTTCGCCGCGCTGGCGGGCTGGCTGGTCGGGTGCTCGCTCGCGCTCGTCGCGCTCGTGGCGCTCTTCCGCCGGTTCGAGCGGCCCTACGGCGCCTTCGCGCGTGGCACGGTCCGGCCCTCGGCCGTGGTGGCCGGCACGCTCGCGGCGGCCGCAGGGCTCTACGCGGTGGCCGAGGCCGGACTCGACGTTCCCGCCGCCGCGGCGCTGCCGCTGGCCCTCGTGGCCGCCGGGACCTGGGCCCTGCGCGGCTGAGACCAGGCGAGCATCAGCCCAGCAGGTGCGCGTTCGGCGTGCGGGCCGCGGCGGCGAGCTCCGGCAGCTCCACCACCTCGACCCCGCCCGCCCGCAGCAGCTCGGCCCCCTCGCCGTCGACGAACACCCCCGGCTCCCGCCAGGCGAACACCACGCGCTCCACGCCGGCGGCGAGGATCAGCTCGCTGCACGTCCGGGGCCGCGACGCGCGGGCGCTGCACGGCTCGAGCGAGCTGTAGACGGTGGTGCCGGGCGGGGCCTGCCAGCCCGGCCCGAGGTCGGCGAGCGCCGACTCCTCCGCGTGGTCGTGCGGGTCCCGCCGCCGCGACCAGCCCTCGGCGAGCACGGTGCCGTCGGCGTCGACGACGAGTGCGCCCACCGAGAACGCGGTGAGCGACGGCGGGCAGCGCCGCGCGAGCTCCACCGCGCGCGCGAGCAGCGCCCGGTCGTCACGCATCGGCCGCACCGAGCAGGTAGCGCAGCAGCACGAGGTCGCCCATCGGGCGGGCCTCGGCCAGGCGCATCCGGCGGGAGGTGCCGTGCGGGAAGCGCCCCGGCCGGACGAACCGCGGCGCCTGCTCGTCGCCCACGAAGAACGGGGCGATCACGAGCTGGATCTCGTCCACCACGCCCGCGGTGAGGAACAGCGTGTGCATCGCGGTGCCGCCCTCCACCATGAGCCGGGCGACGCCCCGGCCGGCGAGGTCGGCGAGCACCCGCGGCAGGTCCAGCGGGTCGCCCGCGTCCACGACCTCGGCGGCGGCCCCGACCGACCGCCGCGCCGCGGCCACGCCCGGGGACGCCGCGTAGACGAGCTTCGCCCCGGGACCGGTGGTGAAGAACCGCGCCGCCGGGTCCAGGTCGCCCGAGCCGGTGATCGCGACCTTCACCGGGGACGCGGGCCGGCCCGCCGCCACGCGCGCGGCCCGCCGTTCCTCGGACCGGACGTTGAGGCGCGGGTCGTCGCGGCGCAGCGTGGTGGCGCCCACCAGGATCGCGTCGACGCCCGCCCGCTCCGCGTCCACCCGGTCGAGGTCGGCGGCATCCGACAGCAGCAGCGGCTCCGGGCCCGCGTCGTCGATGTGGCCGTCCACCGACATCGCGACGGACAGCAGCACGTAGGGGCGTCCGGGCACGCGGAGATCCTCCCCCATGCCGGCGGACGCGGCGTGGCCGCTCCTGTCGGACGTGCTCGCTAGCGTCAGCGCCATGGCACTCTCGATCGGCATGGTCACCGTCGACTGCGCAGACCCGAAGGCGCTCTCCGGGTTCTGGGCGGCGGCGCTCGACACCGAGGTCCTGCAGAACTACGAGGACGCGTTCATCATGCTGGCGCCGAGCCCGCGGGGCGGGCCGGCGCTGGCCTTCCAGCTGGTGCCCGAGCCGCGCTCGGGCAAGAACCGGCTGCACCTCGACCTCGGTGCACCCGTCGGCGAGCGGCAGGCCGAGGTGGAGCGCCTCGTCGCGCTCGGGGCCACCGTGCTCGGGGAGCGCGGCGACCCGTCGGTCTTCACCTGGACCACGCTCACCGACCCGGAGGGCAACGAGTTCTGCGTCGGGGAGCAGGAGGGATCACCCCTCGAGTAGCTCCGTCACGAGCGCGCCCACCGCGTCGGCCTCGATGAGGAAGCCGTCGTGCCCGTAGGGCGAGTCCACCACGCGCAACGGGGCCGCACCCGGGATGCCCGCCGCGAGCCGGGCCTGCTGCTCGAGCGGGTAGAGCCGGTCGGAGCTCACGCCGGCCACGAGCGTGCGGGCCCGTACCCGGGCGAGCCCGGCCTCCACCCCGCCGCGGTCGCGGCCCACGTCGTGGGCGTTCATCAGCTCCGTCAGCCGCACGTAGGACATGGCGTCGAACCGGCGCACCAGCTTGTTGGCGTGGTGGTCCAGGTAGGACTCCACCGCGTACCGGCCGCCCCGGAACGGGTCCTCGCCGTCCTGGGCGTCGCGCCCGAAGCGCTCGCCCAGCTCGAAGGAGCTGCGGTAGCTCAGGTGGGCGATGCGCCGGGCCACGCCGAGACCCTGGTGCGGGCCCCGGCCGGGCGGGGCGTCGTGGTAGTCGCCCCCGTTCCAGCCGGGATCGGCGCGGATCGCGGCCAGCTGCGGGGCGGCCCAGCCGATCTGGTCGGCCGTGGTGGCGGCGGGTGAGGCCAGCAGGCACAGGCGCGCGACGCGGTCGGGGTCGGCGGCCGCCCACTCGAGCGCCCGCATCCCGCCCATGGAGCCGCCGATCACGAGCGCCCAGGCGTCCACGCCCAGCTCGTCGGCGAGCACCGTCTCGGCCGCCACCGCGTCGCGGGCCGTGACGAGCGGGAAGCGGCTGCCCCACGGCCTGCCGTCCGGGGCGGGCGAGGCCGGGCCGGTGCTGCCCTGGCAGCCGCCCACGACGTTGGGCGCCACCACGAACCAGCGCGCCGGGTCGAGCGGGCGCCCGGGCCCGATCAGCGGGTCCCACCAGCCCGCGGTGGGGTGACCCGGCTCCGCCGGGCCGCTCACGTGACTGTCACCGGTGAGCGCGTGCAGCACCAGCACGGCGTTGGAGGCGTCGGCGTTCAGCGTGCCCCACGTCTCGTACGCGATCCGCACTCCCGGCAGCGTGCCCCCGGCCTCCAGCCGCAGCGGCTCCGGCAGCTCGACCCAGCGCCTGCGCCCCGGGGGATCGCCCTCGCGCCACGCCCCGGTGGCGGGCGGGAGTTCCGTGTCGAGTGCGGTCACGGGCCCACCAGCACGACGATTTCGAGCCCGACCACGACGGCGACGGTAATCGGCCGCTCGCCGGGGGCACAACATAGGCTCCCCCACGTGCTCGTCCTGCTTCCCCCGTCGGAGACCAAACGCGACGGTGGCGACGGCCCGCCGCTGCGCCTCGACGCGCTGTCGCACCCCGCGCTCGGCGGCGTGCGCAAGGAGCTCGTCGACGAGCTCGTCGAGCTGGCCGCCGACCCCGCCGCCTCCCGGTCCGCGCTCGGTCTCTCCGCGGCGCAGGACGCCGAGATCGCGCGCAACGCGGCGTTGTGGACCTCCCCCACGATGCCCGCCCTGCACCGCTACACGGGTGTGCTCTACGACGCGCTCGACGCCGGATCGCTGCGCGGTGCGGGCGCGGCGCGGGCGCGCGAGCGGCTCGCCGTCGGATCGGCGCTCTTCGGGCTGTTGCGGGCGGACGACCCGGTGCCGGCCTACCGCCTGTCCGCCGGGTCGGCGCTCCCCTCGGGCGGCACCCTCGCGTCCCGGTGGAAGCCGGTGCTGGAGCCCGAGCTGGGCGCCGTCGCCGCCACGGACCTGGTGGTCGACCTGCGCTCGGGCTCGTACGCCTCGCTCGGCCGGGTGCCGGGCGCGGTCACGGTCACCGTGCTGGCCGAGCGGCCGGACGGCAGCCGCAGCGTGGTGAGCCACTTCAACAAGGCCCACAAGGGCAGGCTCGCCCGCGTGCTGGCCACCACGCGTGCCGAGCCGCGCGACGCCGCCGGCGTGGCGGCGATCGCCCGCCGGGCCGGCATGCGCGTGGAGCGCAAGGCCGACGCCCTGGAGATCGTGCTGCCCGCCTGAGCGAAAAGGCGTTGCGGCCCGTGCGCGGCTGCGGCAACCTGCTGCCGGGCCGGGGAGTCCGGCGTGATCGCGACCGAGGAGGTGCCACATGGCAAGGCCTGTCCGTGACGTGGCACGCCCTCGTCCGATCCCCGCCCCGCGCTGACCTCTGACGTCCGCCGCGGGGCGCACACTCCCACTGGAGCCCCGCGTTGCACGACTACGAGTCGTATTCCGAGACCTACGACAGCAACATCCCCCGCAAGGGCCGTCGCCGACGTTTCGACGACGAGGCACCCCGCCGCTCCCGCCGCCGGGAGCCGGACCTGTCGGCCCTCGACGAACGGGCGGGTGCCGACCCGGACGGCCCGCCCGAGGGCGACCGCTGGTCCACATGGGACGGCGCCGAGCACGGTCCCCGGCCCCGCCCGCAGTGGGTGGTCACCGAGCACGCCGCCGTCGACACCGAGCTCGGCGTGCTCAAGACCGGCAAGGAGGCCGACGTCCACCTCGTCGAGCGCGCCGTACCGGGCACGGAGCGCCGCACGCTGATGGCCGCGAAGCGCTACCGCACCGCCGAGCACCGGATGTTCCACCGGGACGCCGGCTACCTCGAGGGCAGGCGGGTGCGCCGGTCCCGCGAGATGCGGGCGATGGCCAACCGCACCGCGTTCGGCCGCGACATCCTCGCCGGGCAGTGGGCGAACGCCGAGTTCGCCGCGCTGTCACGCCTGTGGGCCGACGGGGTGGCGGTGCCCTACCCGGTGCAGTGCAGCGGCACCGAGCTGCTGCTGGAGTTCGTCGGGGACGCCGACGGCACGGCCGCTCCGCGGCTCGCCCAGCTGCGCCCGACCGAGGACGAGCTGTGTGATCTCTGGCACCAGCTCGCCGACGCCCTGCTGGGGCTGGCCCGCCACGGGCTCACCCACGGCGACCTGTCCGCCTACAACGTCCTCGTGGCCGACGGGCGGCTGGTGCTGATCGACCTCCCGCAGGTCGTGGACGTCGTGGGCAACCCGCAGGGACCCGGGTTCCTGGCCCGCGACGTGCGCCGCATCGGGGAGTGGTTCACCGCCCGCGGGCTGCCCGCGCAGGCCGGCTCCCCCGAGGCGCTGCTCGCCGATCTCCGGGCGGAAGTGGGAATGCCCGCAGAAGACGCGACGTCACAGGGGTAGCTCGCCGACGGCGCGATCCGCGGCCGGGCGCTCGGTTACTCTGATCTCCGGCGCCCGGCCCGGAACGGCCTTTGAAGCGGGCGCTGTCCGCAGTACCCATCAGGGCGCACACCCGCGCCCGGGCTCGTCCCGAGATCGCAGCCGCCGTACCGGCGCTGTTCTCCGTGCGGCGTGCCACGTCCCGGAGGTTCCTCCTTGTCATCCCCGTCCCCTCGCCGTGTCCAGAACTCGGCGAGCCCGCGGTCGCGTCGCTCCGACGGCGGCCGCACCCGCTCCCCCCGCGGCCGCTCCCGCTCCCCGCAGAACCGCCCGCCGCTCGCTCCCGTCGCCGCACCGGTCGAGGAGCTGTGGACGGTTCCCGAGTCGGGCATGCCCTCGTTCGCCGAGCTCGGCCTGCCCGAGCCCGTGGTGCGCGCCCTCACCGCCGGGGGCTTCACCGAGCCGTTCCCGATCCAGGCCGCCACGCTGCCCGACACCCTCGCCGGGCGCGACCTGCTCGGCCGCGGCCAGACCGGGTCGGGCAAGACCCTCGCCTTCGGCCTCGCGCTGCTCGCCCGGCTGGGTGCGCGGGCGAACCGGCCCCGCCCGCGGCAGCCGCGCGGGCTCGTCCTGGTGCCCACCCGTGAGCTGGCCCAGCAGGTCGACACGGCCATCGCCCCGTACGCGCGGGCGCTGGGGCTCACCACCGCCGTGGTGGTCGGCGGGCTGTCGTTCAACCGGCAGGCGAGCGAGCTCGCCCGCGGCGTCGACGTCGTGGTGGCCACGCCCGGCCGGCTCACCGACCACACCAACCAGGCCACCTGCGACCTGTCCCAGGTGGCGGTCACGGTGCTCGACGAGGCCGACCGCATGTCGGACATGGGCTTCCTGCCGCAGGTCCGCGCGATCCTGAACCTCACCCCGCCCGACGGGCAGCGGCTGCTGTTCTCCGCCACGCTCGACGGCGAGGTGGGCGCGCTGGTGCGCCAGTACCTCACCGACCCGATCACCCGCGCGGTGGCCTCGGCCACCGCCCAGGTGGCCACGATGGACCACCACGTGCTGCTCGTCGACCGCGCCGCCAAGCCGCGGATCGTCGCCGAGGTGGCCGCCCGTGACGGGCGCACCATCCTGTTCGCCCGCACCAAGCACGGCGTCGACCGGCTGGTGAAGGGGCTGCGCCGGGAGGGCGTGGCCGCGGGCGCGCTGCACGGCGGCAAGGCGCAGAACGCGCGCAACCGGGCGATCGCGGAGTTCAAGGAAGGCCGCACCCCGGTGCTCGTGGCCACCGACGTGGCGGCGCGGGGCATCCACATCGACGACGTCAGCCTCGTCGTGCACGTCGACCCGCCCGCCGACCCGAAGGACTACCTGCACCGCGCGGGCCGCACGGCACGCGCTGGCGACTCCGGCACCGTCGTCACGCTGGTCACGGCCGACGAGCGGCGCGACGTCGAGCGGATGATGCGGCTCGCGGGCGTGCGCGCCGCGCAGACCGAGGTCAGGGCAGGCGACGACGCGCTCGCGCGGATCACGGGCGCCCGGCAGCCATCCGGCGTGCCGATCGTCGAGCCGCCCCGCCAGGCCCCCACCCCGCGACGTGGCGGCAGGCGTCCCGGCCGGCGCAGGCGCGACCACGCCGCCTGAGGCCCGTGACCAAGTTGTGACCCCGGATCGGGGACGCAACAGCCGCTGCGGCAGCCGTTTCTCAGCAGGCCCACAGCGAGGGCCTGCCACCTTTCAAGGCGGAACTACCCGAATCGGACACCGAGGTACTCGTGCACGCTCCCCGACCCCTTGCCGCCGTCCTGGCGGTGCTCACGGCGGCCCTGGTCGCCTGTTCGGCCGACCCCGTCGCGTCACCGGCGCGGTCCTCCCCGAACGGCACGTTGCCGCCCATCGAGCTCGAGGGCGACTGGACGTGGACGAAGCAGGAGGCGCCGCTCGAGCTCGGTGTCACCCACACCCAGAACAGCCTCGACGAGCACGGCTCCACCGAGGCCCGCGAACGCGGCATGGAGATCCTGCGCAACGACAGCGCGATCTGGCAGAACCACCACCTCATGGGCTTCGGCACCGGCAACCCGGAGCCGGAGCCCGGTGAGTACGACTGGGACGACCTCGACCGGCGCATGAAGCTCACCGAGGAGACCGGCCAGAAGACCATGCTCACGCTCTGCTGCGCGCCCGACTGGATGAAGGGCGGCGAGGAGGGCGAGACCGACTGGGACGACCTCGAGAAGGAGCCCCGGCCGGAGCACTTCGGTGACTTCGCGAAGCTCGCCGCGGAGGCGGTGCAGCGCTACCCGCAGGTCGAGCGGGTGATGGTGTGGAACGAGCTCAAGGGCTTCTGGAACGACGAGAAGAACCGCTGGGACTACGAGGGCTACACCGAGCTCTACAACCAGGTCTACCGGGCCGTGAAGGACGTGCGGCCCGACATCCAGGTCGGCGGCCCCTACGTGGTGCTGATCAGCCTCGAACCCGGCACCCAGGACGCCTCCCCGGAGATCACCGGGCCGTGGGGCGCGGCCGACCAGCGCACGCTCGACGTAATCGACTACTGGCTGCAGAACAACGTGGGGGCCGACTTCCTCGCCGTCGACGCCTCCACCGGCATCCGCAACGACGAGGGCATCCCCTCGCCCGTCGCGGGCGCCCAGAAGTACGCCGACTTGGCGCGGTGGCTGCAGCAACGCAGCGACCTCCCGATCTGGTGGGCCGAGTACTACCCGCAGGTCCCGGAGGGTGAGGACGACAGCGGCGCCAGCCCCGTGAACGCCGCGGTCAACCTCGCGGCCATCGCCGCGATGGCCGAGTCCGGCACCGCGGGTGCCCTGCTGTGGGGCCCGCAGGAACACGACCTCGGCTCGCCCGCGCTGTGGACCGACGCCACCAAGGACGACGGCGGCGAGCCGCTCCCGCTCACCCAGGCCTGGCAGTTCCTCGTGCCGCGGATGGCCGCGGGCGACGTCGAGGTCGGGCGCTCCCCGTCCCGGCCCGACCTGCTGGCCTTCCGCGCCGACGACGGCGTGGTCGTGGTGAACCTCAGCCGGCAGAGCGCCGAGGTGGCGGAGGGCCGCACGCTGGAGCCGTGGCAGATCGAGGTCGGTGGCCGGGAGTCCTGAGGCCCCCGCCCCCGTAGTTCAGGAAAGCCACATTCAGGGCCTCTACGGCCCTGAATGTGGCTTTCCTGTACCAGCCCCCGGGCGCGGGGCGACCGCCGCCGGCGGACAGGTGCGCGCCAGCGCGAGCAGCACGCGGTCGGCGCCGTGGCGGGCCACGACCTGGAGCCCGACGGGCGCGCCTGCGCGCGTGAACCCGGCCGGCACGCTGATCGCCGGGTGCCCGGACAGGTTGAACGCCCACGTCAGCGCCACGCTCATGTGATCGCCGGGGCCGTCGTGCCCGTGCGGCGGGCCCGGGGTGGTCGGGGTGAGCAGCAGATCGGCGGCGGCGAACAGCGCGTCGAGGCGGCGGTCGTTGCCCGCACGCAGGCGCGCGGCGGCCGCGCGGTCGGCGGCAGTGGCGTGCGGGTCGCGGAGGGCCGTCCAGGCCGCGGCGGGGTCGTGCAGCACCGGCGACGTCGCGCTCCACGTCAACCCGGTGCGGGTGACCAGCCGTTCGGCGGCGGCACGGGCGACGTCCACGACCTCGTCGTCGAGCTGCGCGGCGGCGTGGCCGAGGTCGGCCGACCAGACCGCGGTGCGGGGCGCCCGCGCAAGGGGCAGGGCACCGAGCACCACCTCGGCCCAGACGGCGAGGTCGTCCGGGTGGCGGGCCAGCGGGGCGGCGACGGCCAGGCCGGCCCGGTCGCCGGAGGGCAGCAGCCCGGTGGTCGGTTTGTAGCCGAAGATGCCGCACCAGGCGGCGGGGATGCGGGCTGATCCCGCGCCGTCGCTGCCGGTGGCCAGCGGCACGATCCCCGCGGCCACCGCGGCCGCGGATCCGGCGGACGAGCCACCCGGCGACAGCTCGGGTCGCCAGGGGTTCCGGGTCGGGCCGCGGCTCGTGTACCCCCAGGTCTGCGGGCCCGGCCCGCGTGGGGTCGACGTAGTGCCGATCGGGACGGCACCCGCGGCCCGCAGCCTGCGCGTCTGCAGGCTCGACCACCCGGCGCGGCCCTTCACCGCGATCGGCACGCCGGCCAGGGGCCCGACCGGCTCACCCGCCGCGAGCCGGGCGTCGAGCCCGGCGGCCTCGGCTCGGGCCGCGGCCTCGCGGACGTGCGTGAACGCGCGCACCCGGCCGTCGACGGCGGCCCGGCGGCGCAGTGCCTCCTCGACCCGCTCGGTCGAGGTCACCGGCGGCGGGCGGCCCGCCTCAGCTGGAGCATCCGCAGCCCGCCCGGGATCGCGACGAGCAGCAGCCCGGCGATGGCGGCGAACAGCAGCGCCACGCCCGTGGGCAGGGTGCCGGACGCGCCCAGGAAGTTGATCTGCACGGGCGTGTTGTTCTGCAGGATGAAGATCAGCAGGAACAGCAGGACCAGCGCCGACAGGATCGACCCCGTCCAGAGGATCCCGCTGCGCGTGCGCCGCGGCGGCTCTCCGGGCGTCGGCACCGTGGGCCCCTCGGGGGCGACCGGACGCAGCCCGGGCTGGGTGGCCGGGTCGGCGTGCGGGTCGACCGGACCGGCGCTGCCGTAGGCGGGCGAGCGCAGGTTCATCGCCCTCGTCGGGTCCTCGGACATGAGCCACCTCGTTCGCTCGGCACCGGACGTGACCCCTGGTGAGTATCCCGCAACACGGCGCTCCACGCGACGCCGAGCGATCTTGGGTCAGCTGCGCCGCATCGGGACGTGCGCGACGCCGTCCCAGTCGTAGGGCTCGCCCACCTGCCCGAAGCCGAACCCGCGGTAGAACCCGGCGAGGTGCTCCTGCGCGTCGAGCACGCAGACGCGGTCGCCGACCTCGGCCAGCGCCGCCTCCATCAACTGCTTGCCCAGCCCGCGTCCACGCACCGAACGGGCCGTGCAGAGCCTGCCGATGCGGAGGTCACCCGAGGGCTCCCGCAGCAGGCGCAGGCAGCCGAGCACCGGCTCCGGGTGCCCGTCGCCCCCGAGCCAGAAGTGCCGCGCGCCCTCCTCCAGGTCACGCCCGTCGAGCTCCGCGTACGGGCAGGCCTGCTCCACGACGAACACGTCGACCCGCAGCCGCAGCAGCTCGTAGAGCGTGGCGACCGGCAGGTCGGCCGCCCAGGCGCGGTGCACGGTGGCGGTCAGCGCGTCACCGCTCATCGCAGGCCCCCCGGGGCGCAGTTCGGGTGTACCGCTCGCTGACAGTCGTCCATCAGGCATGCGTACCAGATCGGGTGAGCCCCTGATCGCCCTCCTCCGTGCGACGCTCGGCGCGTGCGCCGACCCGTGATCATCGCCACGCTGGCGGCCGCCGCGCTCGCGCTGGCCGGCCCGCCCGCCGCGGCGGCGGAACGCCCTCGGCTCCCCCTGCGCCCCGACGGGTACGGCGTGGCACAGCCCACCCCGCCCGACCTCGTCGACCGGCGGTTCCCCACCCGCGACGTCCTGCCGCCACCCGTGGACGGGGCGTTCACGTCCACGGTGGCGCCGGTGCCCGACGACGTGCTCGCCCGCTCCACGTGGAAGCCCGGCTGCCCGGTGCAACCGGAGGACCTGCGCTACGTCACCGTGGTCTTCCACGGCTTCGACGGGGCGGCGCACACCGGCGAGCTGATCGTCGCCGCCGCGGTGGCCGGCGACGTGGCCAGGGTGTTCGGCGACCTGTACGAGGCCCGGTTCCCGATCGAGGAGATGCGGGTCGTCGAACCCGCCGAGCTCGCCGCCCCGCCCACCGGCGACGACAACAACACCACCGCGTTCGTCTGCCGGCCCGCCACCGGTTCCACGAAGTGGTCGGCGCACGCCCTCGGCCTCGCCGTGGACGTCAACCCGTTCCAGAACCCCTACAGCAAGGGCGACCTCGTGCTGCCCGAACTCGCCTCCGCCTACCTCGACCGCGACCGCGACCTGCCCGGCATGATCCGCGACGGTTGCCCCGTCGTCGCAGCGTTCGAACGGATCGGCTGGACGTGGGGCGGGCGCTGGACCTCACCGGTGGACCGCCACCACTTCTCTCAGACGGGCACGTAGCGTGGGGTCGTGCGCCACCACGATCTCGTCGTCATCGGTACCGGCTCCGGCAACTCGATCGTCGACGAGCGCTTCGCGCACCTGGACGTCGCCATCGTCGAGCACGGCGTCTTCGGCGGCACCTGCCTGAACGTCGGCTGCATCCCCACCAAGATGTACGTCTACGCCGCCGACGTGGCGCAGGCGGTCCGGCACGCATCGCGCTACGGCGTGGACGCCACGGTGGACAAGGTGCGCTGGACCGACATCCGCGACCGCGTCTTCGGCCGCATCGACCCGATCGCCGGGGGCGGGCGCGAGTACCGCGTCGATCGCAACCCGCACGTCACGGTCTACGAGGGCCACGCCCGGTTCACCGGGCCCAAGGAGCTGGCCGTCAGCTACACCGACGGGTCCGGCGCCGACGCGTTCACCGCCGATCGGGTGGTGATCGCCGCAGGGAGCAGGCCGGTGGTCCCGGACGTCGTGACGGCCTCCGGTGTGCCGTACGAGACGTCCGACACCGTGATGCGGATCGACGCGCTCCCCGAGCACGTCGTGATCCTCGGCAGCGGCTACATCGGCGTGGAGTTCGCGCACGTGTTCTCGGCGCTGGGGGCGCGGGTCACGATCGTGGGGCGCAGCAGCATCCTCCGCCACCAGGACGAGACGATCTGCGAGCGCTTCACCGAGATCGTCCACAACCGCTGGGACGTGCACCTCGGCCACGACGTCACGGGCGTGCGCGGGGAGCACGGGGACGTCACGCTCGAGCTGTCCGACGGCTCGTCCGTGCACGGCGACCTGCTGCTCGTGGCCACCGGGCGGATGCCCAACAGCGACCGCCTCGACCTGGACCGCACCGGGGTGACGACCCACCCCGACGGGCGCATCGTCGTGGACGACCAGCAGCGCACCAGCGTCGACGGGATCTTCGCGCTGGGCGACGTCAGCTCCGCCTTCCAGCTCAAGCACGTGGCCAACCACGAGGCCAAGGTCGTGAGCCACAACCTGCTGCACCCCGAGGCGCCCCGCCGCAGCGACCACCGGTTCGTGCCCGCGGCGGTGTTCACCGAGCCGCAGATCGCCTCGGTGGGGCTCACGGAGGCCGAGTGCCGCGCCGGGCACCTCGACTACACCGCCGCCGTGCAGGACTACGGCGACGTCGCGTACGGCTGGGCGATGGAGGACACCACCGGCTTCTGCAAGGTGATCGCCGAACGCGGCACCGGCCGGATCCTCGGGGCCCACGTGATGGGCGCGCAGGCGTCCACGGTCATCCAGCCGCTGATCCAGGCCATGTCGTTCGGCCTCGGCGCGCGGGAGATGGCCACCGGCCAGTACTGGATCCACCCGGGCTTGCCCGAGGTGGTGGAGAACGCACTCCTCGGTCTCGAGCTTTAGATCTCGCCCCGAGCGGGTAAGGTCACCCTTAATCAACAACTGCCCGAGGAGCATGCCCATGACCGTTGCCGACACCCCGACTCGCCCGGCGGGCACACCCCGCCCAATCCTCGCCGGGCGGCGCGGAGTGGCGCCGCAGGTCGGCGTCTACGTCTTCGTGATCCTCCCCCTGGTGGCGCTCGTCGCCACCATCCCCTTCGCCTGGGGCTGGGGGCTCACCTGGATCGACGTCGCGATCGCCGGTGCCTTCTACGTCGCGAGCGGTCTCGGCATCACGGTCGGCTACCACCGCTACTTCACCCACGGGTCGTTCAAGGCGAAGCGGCCGCTGCGCATCGCGCTCGCCCTCGCCGGCAGCCTCGCCATGCAGGGCCCGGTGATCACCTGGGTGGCCGACCACCGCCGCCACCACGCCTTCTCCGACAAGGAGGGCGACCCCCACTCGCCGTGGCTGTACGGCACCGGCCCCGCCGCCCTCGCGAAGGGCTTCTGGCACTCGCACATGGGCTGGCTGTTCGACCGCGACCTCACCAACCGCGAGCGGTTCACCCCCGACCTGCTGGCCGACGCCGACATCCGCCGCGTCGACCGCCTCTTCGGGCTCTGGTCGATCCTCACGCTGCTCGTGCCCGCCGCGCTGGGCGCCCTGCTCTCCTGGTCGTGGTGGGGCGCGCTCACCGCGTTCTTCTGGGCCGGGCTGGTGCGCGTCGGCCTCCTGCACCACGTCACGTGGTCGATCAACTCGATCTGCCACATGATCGGCGACCAGCCCTTCGCCGCGCGCGACCACTCCCGCAACGTCTGGCCGCTCGCCGTCCTGTCCTTCGGGGAGTCCTGGCACAACCTCCACCACGCCGACCCCACCTGCGCCCGCCACGGCGTCCAGCGCGGGCAGGTCGACATCTCGGCGCGCGTCATCTGGGCGTTCGAGAAGCTGGGCTGGGCCCACTCCGTGCGCTGGCCCACCCAGCGTCGCCTGGAGAAGCTGGCGCGCGCCGCGGCCTGAGCCGGCCCCCGGCCCCCGGCCCCCGGCCCCCGGCCCCCGGCCCCCGGCCCCGAATGCCAGCATGGTGGCTTTACTGGCGCAATACGCCAGCAAAGCCACCTTGCTGGCGCAAGGTCGGGGCGCCTCGGAGGGCGGCGGAGGGCATGATCAGCGCAAACGGCCCACCGGTCGCCCTGGCCGTGGATGCTTCCCCCTTGTGGTCCTGGAGCACATCCTCGCCCGGCAGGCCGGCGTCATCACCCGCGCCCAGGCGCTGGCCTGCGAGATCTCGGCCGACACCACGCTGCGCCGCGTCCGCAGCGGCGCGTGGCACGAGCTGTATCCCGGCGTCTACCTGGTCGGCGGGCACCCGCTCACCGACGAGGCCCGGGTGCGAGCAGCATCGTTGTGGCCGGAGCAGCGGGTGCCGTGGTCACCGGCCCAGCCGCAGCGTTCTGGCACGGCATGCTCGATCGTGCACCGGCGGCGATCGAGCTGACGCTCCCCGCGGGATCCACAAGAGGCGCAGGCCCGGCGTCGATCTGCGCCGGCGCAACCTCCCACCGGTGGACGTGATCGAACGCCGGGGCGTTTCGGTGGCGGGCGCGCCCCTCGCCGCTCTCGAGACCGCGCTGGCGGTACCGCGCGGCTCGGTGTTCCTCGACCGCGCGCTGCAACGCCACGTCCGGTTCGCCGCCGTCTACCGGTCCTACTGCCGCTCCATCGGCAGGCACGGGTCGGCGGCCATGCACCGCATGCTTGTCGCCGCCGCGGACCGTGCCGACTCGGCCGCTGAACGGCTACTGGTCCAGCTGCTCCGCGACGCGGGGATCGGTGGCTGGGTGCTCGACCACCCGTTCGGGCCGTACCGCATCGACCTCGCCTTCCCGGCGCTGAACGTGGCGATCGAGGTCGACGGGTGGGCGTGGCACGTCGACGCGGAGCGGTTCCGCTCGGATCGCAGGAAGGGCAACGCGCTCACGCGCAGCGGCTGGGACCTCCTGCGGTACCCCTGGCACGCGCTCGACGGGCAGCCCGCCGCCTGCATCGCCGAGATCGAGCACACCCTCGCCCTGTCCCGGCGCCGACCGGCGTCAGCTCGCCGGCCGCTCCTCGCGGGGCGCATCGGCGCCGGGGGTGAAGGGCTCGGCGGGAGGGGTCTCGCCCCGGATCTCCGCGACCAGCTTCGTGACGTCGGACATGATCGCGTTCGTGGCCCCGTCCAGCGCGGTGCGGGTGCGCGGCCCGCCCAGCCAGGCCGAGAGATCAACGGGTGGGCCCGCCACCACCGTGACCCGCCGACGGGGGCGCAGCCGCGGCCTGCCGCTGGAGGGCGGGAGGACGTCCTGGGTGCCCCAGTTCGCCACCGGGATGACCGGCGCCCCGGTGAGCAGGGCGATGCGGCCGATCCCGTTCTTGGCCTTCATGGGCCAGCCGTCGGGGTCGGCGGTGTAGGTGCCCTCCGGGTAGAAGGCCACGATCTCGCCGCGCTCGATGGCGGCGATCGCGTCGCGGTAGGCGTCCTTCGCCCGGATCGATGCGCGGTAGACCGGGATGTGCTTGCCACCGCCGAGCACCCACTTCACGACCGGCATGTCCCACAGCTCGGACTTCGCGAGGAACCGCGGCATCCGCCCGTGGCAGATCGTGAACGCGACGTCGAAGATCGGGTCGGCGAACGACACGTGGTTGATCGCGAGCAGGGCGCCGCCCGACCTCGGGATGTGCTCACCACCGCGCCAGCCGACCTTCGTGCCGAACATCGCGAACGGCCAGATCAGCGCGATCGCGAGGCCGTACCAGAAGCCGGAGTCCCGCCAGCGCCGGGTGAACGTCAGCCGCAGCTTCTGCCACTCCGACAGCGGTCGGTCCTGCGTCACGGGTGTCTCCTCGGGCTCGAGCACAGGCCCGATCATCCCATCCGGGCAGATGTGACCGCGGTCCCACGGGCGTCGACAATCGCGTAGCCGCCCGTGGCCCCGGCGGCTACGGTCCCGGCCGTGGATCTCCCCCGCAGCTTCTCGATCCGCGAGAGCAGCCATCGCGTCCTCAACCCGTTCACCCCGGAGAAGCTGGCCACGCTGGGTGCGGCGCTGCGGCTGCCGCCCGGCACGCGCGTGCTCGACCTGGCGTGCGGCAAGGGCGAGCTGCTCTGCACGTGGGCGCGCGACCACGGCGTCACCGGTGTCGGCGTCGACATCAGCACGGCATTCCTCGACGCCGCCCGCGCGCGGGCGGCCGAGCTGCGGGTCGCTGACCTGGTCGGGTTCGTGCACGCGGACGCCACCGGTTACGTACCGGACGAGCCGGTGGACGTCGCCGCGTGCCTCGGGGCCACCTGGATCGGCGGGGGCACCGCGGGCACCGTCGAGCTCCTCGAACGCGGGCTGCGTCCCGGCGGCACGGTCCTCGTCGGCGAGCGGTACTGGCGGCAGCACCCGCCGGACCAGGAGGCCGTCGAGGGCTCCTACGCCCGGGACGTCGGCGACCTGGCGTCACTCCCGGAGCTCGTCGAGGGCTTCGGCGATCGCGGGTGGGACCTCGTCGAGATGGTGTTGGCCGACCAGGACAGCTGGGACCGGTACGTCGCGGCGCAGTGGCTGAACATCCGCCGCTTCCTCGACGCTCACCCCGACGACGAGCTGGCCGGGGAGCTACGTGCCGAGCTGAGTTCGGCGCCCCTGCGGCACGTGCGCTACCAGCGGGAGTACGTGGGGTGGGGTGTGTTCGCGCTCATGCGGCGCTAAGGAGGTTCAGGAACGCCACGCCCTGACCGTCAACCCCCAGCGCAGGAC
Organism: Pseudonocardia zijingensis; assembly: GCF_042657305.1. Classification (NCBI taxonomy): domain Bacteria; kingdom Bacillati; phylum Actinomycetota; class Actinomycetes; order Pseudonocardiales; family Pseudonocardiaceae; genus Pseudonocardia; species Pseudonocardia zijingensis. The sequence continues at coordinate 53,534 of NZ_JBHSKO010000030.1, forward strand.
GCCGTCGGGCCCCAACCTCGCCGGCCGGCCCGGGCCGTCGAGGGAGGCCGCCGTCCCGATCATCGGTTCCACCCCGACCGAGCGGTACGGCGCCCCCTCCGGCCAGCCCCGCAGGTTCCGCCACAGCAGGAGCGCGGGGGCCGGGGCCTGCCAGGTGAGTTCGAGCGCGTCGGGGCCGTCCACCACCGTCACCGCAGCGCAGCGGGGGAGGACGGCGGCGGTGGCCGTGCCGTCGTCCGGCCCGAGGCGGTCGAGCCCGGACGGCCACGGGACGTGCTCGTCCTGGTCGATCAGGTGGGCCGTGCGGACGCCCGGGGCGTCGAGCCGGGCCGCGGACGAGACGTCGAGCAGCGCGTGCACGGCGTGGACGATCGGGGCGTGCGGCGGGCCGGTGATCGTGTAGTCCACGGTGAGCGCGCCGTCGCACCGGATGCGTCGCTCGAGCCGGAACCCGCCCGCGGTGACGCCATCGACCGTCCAGGGCACCGACCACACCGCGCCGTGGTCGGGTTCGCCGCGCACGGTGGGCAGGCACTCCTCCACTCCCCCGGCGTCGACGAACGCGGCGCCGGGCGCCACCGCGGCCCGGGCGGCCGCGACCGCGGGGTCGGGGTTGCGCCACAGCCACTCCCGCTCCGGGGTGCGCAGCGAGGTCCAGCGGCCCCCGTGGGCGAGGTCGACCTCGACCGTGAGCGGGCGGGGCTGCCACCCCTGGTCAGGCATAGTCGAGCACCACCACGTCGCAGTCGGGCGCGAGCCGGAACGGCACCTCGACCACGCCGTCGCCGACCGGGACGCGCAGCGGTCCGGCCCCGGGCCGGCGCCAGGCGAGCAGCACCGTCTGATCGTCGGTCGAGTACTGCACGGCGTACGCCGGGTCGGCCGGCGTACCGTGCCGGGTCACCGCGCCGGTGTGCACCACGGGCCGGATCTCCCGGTACAGCGCCACGAGCTCGCGAGCCCGGTCCCGCTCGGCCGGGGTCCAGGCGAGCAGGTCGGCGCCGCTCCCGAGCACCCCGGCCATCGCCACGACGAACCGGAACTCCAGGCTCGCCGGCTCGGTGTCGAGCCGGTCGGGTTCGCCGGTGACCCACGAGCTCATCACGTGCGGCGGGTACGCGGACAGGAAGCCGTGCTGGATCGCGAGCCGGTCGCGCGGGCCGGTCTCGTCGCTGGGCCACACGACGTCGGCCAGCGCGAGCACGGCGTTGTCGACCCGACCCCCGCCGCCCGCGCACGCCTCGACCGTGACGTGCGGGAACTCCTCGCGCAGCATCCGCATCAGCCGGTGGTACGCCCGGGTGTGCGCGATCGACCCGCCGAGCGTGATCGCCCGGTTCATGTCCCACTTGAGGTAGCTGATCGGGTGCTCGGTGAGCAGCCGCCGCAAGGTCTCTCCGGCCCAGGCCTCCACCTCCGGCTTCCCGAGGTCGAGCACGTACTGGTTGCGCAGCGTCAGCAGGGGCCGGTGCACCCAGTCGGGGTGGGCGCGGTAGAGGTCGCTGTCGGGGTTCACCGCCTCCGGCTCCACCCACAGCCCGAACCGCATCCCGCGCTCCAGCACGCCCTTGACCAGCGGTTCGAGGCCGTCCGGGAACTTCGTTCCGTCGACGAACCAGTCGCCCAGCCCGGCCCGGTCGCTCGTGCGCCCGCGGAACCAGCCGTCGTCCACGACGAACACCTCGACGCCCAGGTCGGCCGCGGCGTCGGCGAGCGCGAGCTGGTGCTCCACCCGCACGTCGAACGTGGTGGCGTACCAGGAGTTGTGGACGATCGGGCGGTGCTCGGGGCCGCGGGCGAGCCCGCGCTGGTAGGTGTGCCACGCCCGGGCGACGCCGGCGCGGCCGTCCGGGCTCCACACGCCGAGCAGGTGCGGGGTCTCGAACTCCTCCCCCGCGCCGAGCTCGATCGACGTCTCGTCGTTCACCCCGCCGCTCACGCGCACGACCTCGCGGAACGGCACCGCGTCGACCGTCAACCGCCACGACCCGCTCCACGCGAGCGCGATCCCGTACGCGTCCTCCGCGTCGCGCGACCGCAACGTCACCACCGGCGCGTAGGTGTGCGAGGTGATCCCCTGACGGCTGCCGATCGACAGCTGCCCGGCGGGCAGGTCCACCTCGGCCGGCGTGCACTCGCGCGACCAAGCCCCGACCAGCGTGCCCACCCGCGCCCCGGGCCCGACCGGCACGTTCCAGCCCGCCCCGAACGCCCGGTGCAGGACGAGCGGGCGGGACGCCCGCACCACCGCCCACCTCTCGACGACGTCGTGCGCGCGGGACGTGCGGACGTGCAGCTCCACCTCCAGGCCGAGGTCGTCGTCCCGGAGCAGCGCCCGCAGCCGGCAGCCGGTGTGCACCACGGAGCCGGGCACGAGCCGCAGGGCCCCGCCACCCGGCACGAGCAGCTCGCTGAACTGCGCGTGCCGGGTGCCCCCGGCGGCGAACTCCAGCGGGGCGATGTCGGCGGGCGTCTCGAACGAGCCGCGCGGCGCGACGACGTCCACGGGCCGGCCCCAGTGGGCCAGCTCGAGCCCGGCGTCACCCTCGCGCACGACGTAGGGCGACGTCGCGGTGGGCAGCTCCCAGGTGGTCACTTGCCGGTGCCCACGAGCAGTCCGGACACGAAGTGCCGCTGGAACACGAAGAACACGATCGCCGTCGGCACGGCCGCCACCAACGACCCGGCGGCGATCACGTTCCACGAGTTCGAGTAGCCGCCCTGCAGGTTGAGCAGGGCCGCGGTGATCGGGAACTTGGTGTCGGTCTGGAGCACGGTCATCGCCCAGATCAGGTCGTTGTAGATCCAGGTGGTCGCGAGCGCCGCGAGCGCGGCGAGCGCGGGCCGGCAGAGCGGGAGGACGATGCTCCAGAACGTGCGTCCCGCGCCGGAGCCGTCGAGCAGCGCGGCCTCGAACACCTCCGTCGGCAGCGAGCGCATGAACCCGTGCAGCACGAACGTGTAGAACCCGAGCCCGAACCCGACCTGCACCACGACCAGCGCGAACAGGGTGTCGTAGATCCCCATGCCCTGGGCGATGCGCGACACCGGGATGAGCAGGATCTGCGGTGGGAGCAGGTTCCCGGCCAGCATCACCAGCAGGATCGTGCGGCGCGCCGGGATGCGGTGGCGGGCGAGCGCGTAGGCGGCGAGCGCCGCGAGCGCGAGCGAGGCGACCACGGCGCAGACCGTCACCACCGCGCTGTTCAGCAGCGCGGTGACCACCTTCCCGCCGGCGAGAGCCGTGGCGAAGCCGTCGAACGTCAGTCCCGTGGGCAGGGCCCCGAGGCCGCGGGCGGCAATGTCGTCGAAGTCGCGCAGCGCGACGAGCACCACGAAGACGATCGGGGCCAGCCACAGCAGCGTGAACGGGATCATGACGGCGTGGAACCAGGGCGAGCGTCGCACGTCAGCCCTCCTCGACCCGGGCCTGGCGCACCAGGTACGTGATGATGAACGCGATCGCCAGCAGGAAGATCACCACGGCGAGCGCGGAGCCGTAGCCGAGGTTCACCAGCGTGAAGCCCTGCTGGAACATGTAGGTCGAGAGCAGCTGCGTGGTGTTGTAGGGCCCGCCACGGGTCATCGCCCACACGATGTCGAACGTGCGCAGCGAGTCGATCACGGTGACGGCGAAGACCACCGTGTTGACGCCGCGCAGCTGCGGCATGACGACCTTCCAGAACCGCTGCCAGGCGTTCGCCCCGTCGACGGCGGCGGCCTCCTCGAGCGTCGGGTCGCAGCCCTTCAGCCCTGCGAGGTAGAGCACCATGATGTAGCCGACCTGCCGCCAGACGGCCGCGATCAGCACCGCGTAGAGCGCGGTGTCGGGGTTGGCGAGCCACTGCTGCTGCAGGCTCTCCGATCCGATCGCGCCGAGACCCGCGTCGATCGGGCCGCCCGGCTGGTACATCACCCGCCAGAACAGGCCGGTCACCGCGAGCGAGATGACCATCGGCAGGTAGATCGCGCTGCGGTAGATCCCGACGCCCCGCCCGGGCCGGTTGAGCGCCACGGCGAGGGCGAGCCCACCCGCCACCGACAGCGCCCCGAACCCGATCGCCCAGATCACGTTGTTGCGCACCGCGGTGGCGAAGATCGGGTCGGCGAGCATCCGCTCGTAGTTCGCGAACCCCACGGGCTTCGCCGCCCCGACACCGTTCCACTCGGTGAACGACAGCGAGAAGCTGTTCATCGCGGGCCAGAACACCCAGAACAATTCGACGGCCAGCGGCAGCAGCAGGAACGCCCACACCAGCGGCGGCACCCGCCGCCGGTGCCTGCCCGGCCGCGGCGGGGCGCCCGTCCGCACGGGGGCGTCCTGCACCGCGGTCATGACGAGAAGACCTGCTCGGCCGCCGCCTGCCAGTCCCGCAGCTGGGCCGGGATGTCCGAGGGATCGGCGAGGAACCGGGTGAGCGCGGTGTCGGCTGTGGTCTGGAGGGCGTCGCTGGAGTCGCGGTTGAAGAACTGCGTGATCTCCTGGGTGGAGTTGAGCAGCTGGATGCCCTTCTGCACCAGCGGGCTGAAGCCGGACGTGTCGACGTCCGGCGAGGTCGGCAGGTTGGACGAGCCGGACTTGGTGATGTAGGCCTGCTGTGCCTGCGGCGAGGCGAGGTAGGTCAGCAGCGCCTTCGCGCCATCGGGGTTGTCGCTGCGCGCGGCGGCGAAGAACCCGTCGGTGGGGGCCTCTTCGGCGCTCGGCACGGACGGGTTGATCGGCGGGACCGAGAAGAAGTCGAGGTCGTCGCGCTGGTCCTCCGGGAAGTACTGCGTGACGAACGCCCCGACCAGGTACATCGCGGCCTCGTCGTTCACCATGGGCGTCACCGCCTGCTGGGAGTCCCACGAGGTCTGGTTCGGGTGGAAGTACGGGATGAGCCGGGCGTACTGCTCCATCACGTCGACGACCTCGGGATCGGCGAACGACCGCTGCCCGGCCAGCAGGGCGCGGTGGTAGTCGGCGCCGTTGATCCGCAGGTTCAGGTAGTCGAACCAGCCGGACGCCATCCACGGGGTGGTGCCGATCCCGTTGGTGAGAGGGTGGATCCCGCGGGCCTTCAGCTGGTCGCAGAGTGCGATGAACCCGTCCCACGTGGTCGGCGGCTCGACGCCCCACGACGCGAACGCGGACTTCTTGTAGAAGACCGACCACCAGTAGTAGCTGGTCGGCACGAAGATCGCCGTCCCGTCCGCCGAGGTCGAGAGCGAACGCAGCGCGTCGGAGAACCCGGCGCACGCGCCGTCGCCGGTCCACAGGTCGGACAGGTCCATCAGCAGACCCTCGGCGGCGTAGGAGTTGGCGACCGACCCGGCGTACCAGGTGAGCACGTCCGGCGGGGTCGCCGACGACAGGTACGTCGACAGCTGCGCCCGGAACTGCTCGGTCGCCACCGCGTTCAGCGTGACCGGCGAGCCGGCGCCCGTGTACGAGCGGACGATCTCCTCGAGCGCGGCTTTCGGCGCGGTGTCCTGGATCGAGGACTGCAGGGTGATCGTGGCCGACGCCTGCCCGCCGCCGGTCTCACCGCCGCCCGAGCCCACGCACGACGCGAGCAGGGGGACGCTGCCCAGGCTCGCGGCACCGAGCAGGAACCGACGACGGGACAGCTCCGTTGCTGCCATGACTTACCTCCGGGTTGCGGTGAAGGTGGAGTTGCACTCCTGCTGCAGGGCGACGTCCGCCCACATGGGGTGCTGGGGAGCCGCGTTGGAGCAGACGACCGTGCCCCACGCGCCGCGGTCGCGGGCGTAGCGCACGGCGTCGCGGCAGATCTGCGCGCCGACCGGGCCCTCCTCGAACGTGCCGCGCAGCGGCGTGTAACCGACCCAGCCCTCGCCGAGCACGAGCGGCACCCCGTGCGCGGCCGCCCAGTCGGCGGCGACGTCGAGCCAGAGGCGCAGCTTCTCGTCCATCGCCACCCGGTACTCGCCGTAGTGGTCGTAGAGCCAGCGGTCGAAGGCGTCCGGATCGCACCAGTCGTGGACGTACACCTCAGCGGCCTGCACGATCGTCGCGTCGAGCCGCCAGCCGTGCTGCTCGTCCAGGGTCCACTGCGCGATCGGCGGGGCACCGGGCCGCAGCAGGGCGGCCGCGGCCTCCTGCGGGAAGTCCGCGACGGGGCCGCGCAGCCCGAACTCCTCGATCAGGGCGCCGAGCACGCCGTAGACGTAGGGGTGCACGGCGAGCACGTCGATGTTCTCGGGGATCCCGCGCATGCTCGCGTGCGGAACGCCGCCGTAGTTCACGGTGCACGGACGGTCGGGGTGGCGCGCCTTGAAGACGTCGACCGCCTTCTCCAGCGGCGGGCCGAGCTCGAGCACCGCCTGGTTGCGCTCCACGCCCTCGGCGAGGTGCCCGACCTGCACCTCGTTGTGGATCTCGGTGAACGCGACGCGGTCGTCGAGGCCCTCGGCGATCAGGAGGTCGATCAGATCGGCGTGGGCGGCAGCCAGGCGCTCGGGGCGTTCGGCGGGCGGCACCGCGCGCAGCGCGTCCCACCAGGCGGAGTCGGCGCCGAACGACGCGCTCTGCTGGTACTCCCACGACGAGACGATCACGTAGCAGTCGTGGCGGCGCGCGGCGCGGAACAGCTCGAGCAGGTGTTCGCGTGCGTCGATCGTGGTCGGCGCCTTCACGTCGTACCAGCGCATGCCCTGCCCGTACTCGCCGCCGAGGCGTTCCAGCCGCAACGCGGTGGGGTCGAGGCCGGAGCCGAAGAGCAAGAACGGCATCGCGCAGATCCGCACGGTGTTGTAGCCGCGCTCGACGGCCTGGGCGAAGGCGGCGTCGAGGTCCTCGAACGGCTCCCCCGGCCCGGTGCGCACGTACCAGGAGAAGTCCCAGAGGGTGATCGTCAGGCGGTCGGGCAGGTGAGCGGGGATCGTCATCGCGCGTCCTCCAGGAGGGGGTGCAGGGCGCCGGCGAGCTCCAGCGCGTCGAGGTGGTGCGGGTCGTCGGCCAGCAGCGCGTCGAGGCGCTCGCGGGCCCGGTCGGGTGCGCCGTCGAGCACGTCGAGCTGCGCGCGCAGGAACGCGACGCGGCGCCGGCGCGCCACTGCCGGGTCCTCGGCGAACAGCAGCAGGGACGGCAGGGAGGTCGCGAAGTAGTCGACGACGGCCGGCGCCGCCTCCAGCTCGTCGACCCACGCGCGCAGCGACTCCGTGCGCGCCGCGGCCTCGGCGTCGCGGCCCAGGCGGCGCAGGGCGAGCACCGAGGAGTAGGTGGCCTCGGAGTGCGGGTCGGCCGACATCGCGAGGAAGTCGCCGTCGCGGGCCGCGAGCTCCCACGCGGCGCGCGCGGCGTCCTCGTCCCCCGCGGCGGCGAGCGCGTCGCCGCGCACCAGGTGCAGCGCCGCGGTGCTGGCGAGCGGGTGGCGGGCCTCGCCGAGGGACGCGGGCGGGTCGAGCGCGGCGTCGATCGCGGCCACGGCGCTCGCGCCCGGCCGGGCCGCCGCCAGCCGGCACAGCCGGTCCCACGCCCGCAGCACCTCGCCCTCGCCGCCCTCCCACGGCTGGAACGTGCGGCCCAGCAGCAGTGCCCGGGCCTCCTCCAGCCGGCCCGCGGTGAGCAGGAGATGCGCGAGCGCGACGGTGGCGTCGTCGCGGGTCTCGACGAGCCCGCGCACGTCCAGCAGCCGGTCGAGCCGCCGCTCCGGCGGCACGCCGCGGCGGGCGTCGAGCTGGTCGCTCTCGAAGGCCAGCCGGGCGTCGGCACCCGCCACGGCGAGCGCGCGGTCGTACGCGGCGCGCGCCTCGTCGGCGTCGCCGAGGTGGTTCCAGGCGGCCAGGCCGACGTTGCGCCAGACCACCGGGTCGGACGGGTCGAGCGCCGCGCTCGCCCGCCAGGCGGCGATCGCGTCGTCGGCGCGGCCCACGGCGTAGTACCAGTGGCCGCGCAGGGCGAGGGCTTGAGGATCCGCCTGGCCCGCCCGCTCCAGCACCGCGACGTCGTCCAACCGAGACGGAAAACACCAGGTCAGAGCCCGTGAGTGGATACGAGTGCCAGAGCACTCGTTACCACTCACGGGTAGGGCGGCGCGGTGGTAGCTGATCAGCGGCCCGGCGGCGGTCTGGCCGAGCGCACGGTCGGCCTCGCGGTCCGCGGCCACGTCGAGCACCCGCAGCGCGGCGTCGTGCTCGCCGACGCCCGCGTACTCGAGCGCGACGTCCAGGCAGGTCTGCGAGTCGGTGGTGAGCGGCAGCCCGGCGAGGTCGCGGCTCCACCAGTCGAGCGGATCGAGCGCGAGCGTGTCGCGGAGCAGCACATCGGCCTCGTCGGCACGGCCGGTGCGGCGCAGCAGCAGCGCCCGGAGCGCGCGGGCCTGCAGGTGCTCCGGTTCGGTGCGCAGGACGTCGGCCAGCCGGTCGAGCGCCACGGCGTCGCGGCCGGCGGCGGCGTCGATACGGGCCATCCGGTAGCCGGCGGGCGCGCGCCAGGCCCGCACCCACGACGTGGTCCCGTACCGGGCGTAGGCCTCCTCCGGACGGCCCGTGCGCTCCAGCACCAGCCCCAGCAGGTAGTGCGCGGTGGTGTCGGACGGGTTGGGGTTGCGCGCGGTCAGGCGCTCGACGGCTGCGGTGAGCAGCTCCTCCGCCTCGACGAACTCGGCCCGCCGGTAGGCGCGCGCGGCGAGCCCGACCCTGCTCGCGACGTGGCCGGGGTCGCGGCGCAGCGCCTCGCGCCAGTACGGCTCGGGCGAGCGCGTGGCGTGCCGGTACTGCTCGAGGTGGGCGCCGATCAGCGCGAGCTCCTCGACCGACGCCACGTCGGCCGGGGCGGGCGGCTCGGTGGCGGGCACAGCGCCGGGCGCGTCCGGCACGTACGAGTCCCAGGCGACCAGCTCCTGCCCGCCGTGCAGGACCCGCACCCGGAAGCGCTCCGGCACGTCGAGCGCGACCCGGCCCCGATGGGGCGCACCCGGCGCGGCGTCGGCCGTGGTCTCGGCCAGGACGGCTCCCGCCGCGTCCTCGAGAAGGATCCGGCAGCCGGGCCGCTCCGCGGTGACCGCGAGCCCGACCCGCACCCCGCCGTCCTCGACGTCCACCCGCACGGCGGCGTCCACCGTGGCCGCGTGCACCGGGCCGATCTCCTGGATCGGGTACCAGACCTGGGAGAACACCTTCGTCTCGCCGGGGGCGATGAACGAGAAGTCGGGCTGGTTGTCGGTGAACACCCCGGCCATCAGCTCGACGTAGGCGGCGCCGTCGTCGCCGAGGTTGCGGTCCCACGCGTGGCCGAACGCGGAGTTGCCCCACGTCCACTGCTTCTTGCCGACGGCCAGGTGCGGGTCGGCCACGTGCACGAACCCGGCGCGGGCCGCGTGGTCGTAGCCGCCGAAGAAGCCCTCGCGGCTGCCCACGCACATGTATGAGGTGGGCACGGGGATGTTGCGGTACCAGTCGAGGCGGTCGCCGCCCGTGTCGCGCCGGGCGGCGTAGTCGATCCCGTAGTACGGGCGGTCCGCGGCCGGGAACGCGGTCACCGCGCGCTTGGCGTGGTCGGCCACCACGCGCACGTCCCGCGGGAAGAACGACTGGTACTCGTCGTGCACGCGGGCGGCGACGTTGGCCCACCACAGGAACGTCTGCGTGATCTCGCTGCGGTTGTACAGCCGCACCCGCAGCTCGACGGCCGCGCGGTCGGGCCGCAGCCGCACCCCGTGCATCCCCTTCATCCGGGCGAACGGGTCGTGGTCGGAGCACCACACGGTGACCGCGCCGTCGGGATCGTGCTCGATCTCGACGTCGGTGGGCAGGAAGGTGGCGGGGCGGTGGTGCTGCGGCCAGTTGAACTCGACGCCGCCCGCGATCCACGGCCCGGCCAGGCCCACGAGCGCAGGCTTGACCACCTCGTTGCGGTAGAAGAAGTCGTAGCCCGCGCTGCGGTCGTACCCGACGTGGATGCGCCCGCCGAGCTCGGGCAGCACCATGATCCGCACCCAGCGGTTCTCCAGGTGCACCGCCTCCCACTCGTGGGGCATGGCGGTGGAGCTGATCCGGTCGTGGAACGGGAGCGGGTACACCCGGCCCGACGACCCCTGGTAGACGCGCCGGCCCAGGTAGGCCGGGTAGCGGTCGGGCGGCTCGGGCAGGTAGCTGTCGATCGTCACCCGCTCCCGCCAGGCGGCCACCCCCGCGTCCGCCAGCGCGGCGGGCCGGTCCGGGAGCTGCATCCGGGACTCACCTTCGAGCACGCCGCGACGCTACGAGCGCGCACCCTGCGAGGGGCATGGGCGATTCGACCGAGATGCCTGGACGATTCGACGGTGCCGCATAGTCTGGGCGGGTGCTGCTCCCCGACGGCTTCCCCGGCCAGCGGCTGCGGGTGCTCCCCCGCCCACTCGTCGCGTCGGCGCTGCGCAGGCCCCCGACGTCCGGGCTGCTCGTCACCGACGCCGGCTACTTCCCCCGCGCGGCGAACCACGGCCGACGTCGCCCGGAGGGTGCTCCGGAGGCGATCGTGATCGTGTGCGTCGACGGGTACGGCCGGTGCGAGGCGGGCGGCCGCACCACGGTCGTCGGCCCGGGCGAGGCGCTCGTCGTACCGCCGGACCTCCCGCACGTCTACCTCGCCGAACCCGGCCGCCCATGGACGATCTGGTGGCTGCACGCGACCGGCACCCAGGTGCCCGAGCTCCTGTCGGTGATCGCACCGGACGGGCGCGAGACCCTCGTCGAGCTCCACGACGCGTACCGCGCGGTCGCCACGATCGACGACGCCATCGCCTGCTTCGAGCGCGACGAGACGCTCCCCAGCCTGATCTCGGCCGCCGGGGCGGGCTGGACGCTGCTCGCCCAGCTCGCCGCCGACGTCACCGCAGGCGCCCCGCAGCGCACCGAGCCGGTGCGCCAGGCCCAGGACTACCTGCGCCGCAACTTCGCCAAGCCGCTCAGCGTGGCCGAGCTCGCCCGCACCGCGGGACTGTCGCCGTCGCACTTCTCGGCGCTCTTCCGCGCGGCCACCGGCGGCGGCGTGGTGGAGTACACGAAGCGGCTGCGGATGGCCCGGGCGCGCGAGCTGCTCATCACGTCGTCGCGCGACATCGGCGACATCGCCGAGGCCGTCGGGTACGCCGACGCCTTCTACTTCTCGCGCCAGTTCCGCACGGTCCACGGGTGCAGCCCGAGCGACTACCGAAGCGAGCACCGGCGGCAGGGCCGCTGAGGCGGTCGGTCCCGCGCGGGCTCCCGCCGGTTCAGGAAAGCCACATTCAAGGCCTCTCCGGCCCTGAATGTGGCTTTCCTGAACTTCCCCCGCCTCAGCCGCCCGGCGCCACCAGCACCTGCTGGCCCTCCCGCAGCCCGGACACGACCTCCGTGACGCTGTCGCCCGCGAGGCCGAGCTCGACCTGCACCTGCCGCTGCGCCCCGTCCGGCTCCAGCACGGTGACGATGCCGCTCCCCCCGCTCTGCAGGAGCGCGGCGTTGGGCACGGCGAGGATGTCGTCGCGCTCGTCCACCACCACGTTGGCCGAGGCCGTGAGGCCGTCGCGCAGCCGGGGGTCGAGCTCGCTCAGCACGATCACGGCGTAGTAGCTGGTGACGCCCTGCAGGTCGGTGCCGCTCGGCGCGATGCTGACCACCCGGCCGGTGCGGGTGAGGTCGGGGATCGCGTCGAAGGTCACCTCGACCTCCTGGTTCGGCTCCACGAGCGCCGCGTCGGTCTCCGCGAACGGAACCACCATCTGGAAGCTCTGGACGTCGCTGAGCACGATGAACGACGCGCCGCCGGGCCGTTCGCCGTCCTCGGAACCCCGGTCGCTCGCCGACACCCCGGACCCGCGCTCGGGCAGCGGCACCCGGCCGCCCGGCGCGAGCGGGGTGGTGCCGGAGCCGCCGCCGACGAATTCGCCGACCACCCCGTTGATGCTCGCGACCTTGCCCCCGACGGGCGCCCGCAGCACCGTGTCCTCCACCACGCGGCGCGCCTTGTCCACGTCGATCTGCAGCTGCGCCACCACCGCGGTCTGCTCGTCGATGTCGTGGGGGCGCACGCCGCGCGCGCCCTTGGCTTCGTTCTTCGCGGCCTCCAGGTCGCGGCGGGCGTTCTCGATCGCCAGGTCCTGCTCGGCCCGGTCGACGCGCCGCTGGTTCTCCGCCTTCTCGAGGGCCGCCTCGCTGGCCCGCACCTGACGCTCGGCCGCCTCGACCTCGGTCTCCTTCTGCGCGGCCACCTCGCAGTCGTCGGATCCCGCGTCGCGCCCGGAGAACTCGAAGAACGACCCGCTGTCGTCCTCCGCCTCCCGCTCGGCCGCCCTGCGGTCGTCGGCCGTGCAGGACCGCCGGTCCGCCCGGGTCCGGGCCCTGGTGTCCTCCAGGACCTCCTCGTCCAGCTCGAGCTGCTTCTCCGCCTCCTCCACGGCGGAGGCGTTGGCGTCGTCGATCGCCTCGGCCCGCTCCTTCGTGGCCTTCAGGACCGCGCTCGCCCGCTCGGCGTCGTCCTCGGCGGCGCCCACGTCGTTGCCGTCGCGGATGCGGGCCAGCACCGCCCGCTCCTGGGCGAGCTGCGCCTCGGCCGAGGCGAGGTCGCGTTGCGCCACGAAGTCGTCGATCCGGGCGAGGACCTGCCCCGCCTCGACCTGCTGGCCGACCGCGACGTCGACGGCCACGAGCTTGCCGCCCTCCGGGAAGCCCAGGTTCTGCTCGGTGATGGCCTGCAGCGACCCGGTCGCGTTCACCGTCGACGTCACGCTCGTGCGCGTCACCTTCACCGTGAGCGGCTCGGACTCCGCACTGGTGCACCCGGCCAGCAGCAGCACGAGTGCCGCGGCGGCGAGGCGACGGACGGCGGTTCGGGTGGTCATTCGTACCTCAACGCTTCGATGGGGCGGAGTCGGGCGGCGCGCTTCGCGGGGTAGGCGCCGAAGAACAGGCCGATGCACAGGCTCACGGTGAACGCGAGGAACACCGACGGGATGGACAGCTGTGGTGGGGCGAAGTCGCCGAACGCGGTGCCGAACCGCTCGCCCAGCAGGCACAGCACGACGCCGAGGACGACGCCGACCGTCCCGCCGATGCCCGACAGCACGGTCGACTCGACGAGGAACTGTTCGAGCACCGTGCGGCGCCGGGCGCCGAGCGCCTTGCGAAGGCCGATCTCGCGGGTCCGCTCGGTGACCGTCACCAGCATGATGTTCATGACGCCGATGCCGCCGACGAGCAGCGCGATCGCGGCGATCGACGCGAGGAAGATCGTGAAGACCTCGGTGACCTCGCCGTACTGCTCGAGCAGGTCGAGGTTCGAGCGGACCTCGAAGTCCTTCTGGGTCGGGTCGTCGATCCGGTGCGACTGCATGAGCACCCGGGCGATCTTCGCCATCGCCGCGGGCACGGCGTCCTGGCCGGTGGCCTGCACCACGAGCTGGTCCACCCGGTCGTCCGCGCCGCCGTCCACCAGGTAGGTGCGCGCCGTCGTGATCGGCATGACCGCGATGTCGTCCTGCTGCCCGTTGGATTCGAGCGCGCCGACGACCTCGAACGTCTGCGTCCCGATGCGCACCTGCTGCCCCAGTGCGGCCGCCGGGATGCCGGCGAAGAGCTCCTGCACGGGGCGCGGCCCGAGCACCACCACGCGCGCGCGGGTGCGCACCTGCGACTCGCTGAAGAACTTCCCGACGTCGATCGTCCGGTTGAGGGCCGCCGGGTAGTCCTGCGACGAGCCGACGATGCTGGTGCGCCAGGTGCCGTACGGCCCCTTCAGCACCGCGCTCGCCTGCTTGACCGGCGTCACCGTGACGAACCGCGGCGCCTCGTTCGACTCGCGCAGAGCCTCGACGTCCCGGTCGGTCAGCGGCTGGCTGCGGCCGCCCTCGGACACGCTGCCGCGGGCCTGGAAGACGCCGATCAGGTTGGTGCCCAGCGCCTCCAGCTGGGAGTTCAGCCGCGCGGACGTGCCGTTGCCGAGCGCGACCAGCAGGATCACGGCGGCGACGCCGATCATGATGCCGAGCATGGTCAGCATCGAGCGCAGGCGGTTGGCGCGCAGGCCGCGCCACGCCATGACGATGGCCAGTCGCAGCGTCACGCGTCGGCCTCCGCCCGCACGCCGTAGGCGGGGATCTCGCGGGTGACGTCCGCGGCGATGTCGTCCGGGGCGCCGCTGCGGGTGTCGCTGACGATCCGGCCGTCGCGCAACCGCACCACCCGGCGGGCGTACGCGGCGATCTCCTCCTCGTGGGTGATGAGCACGACGGTCCGCCCCGCCTCGCAGAGCCGGCCCAGCATCTCCGCGATCTCGCAGCTGGCCTCCGTGTCGAGGTTCCCCGTCGGTTCGTCGGCGAGGATCATCGTCGGGCGCGTGACCAGCGCACGCGCGATGGCCACCCGCTGCTGCTGCCCACCGGAGAGCTGGTTGGGCAGGTGGTGTGCGCGGTCGGCGAGGCCGACCTCCTCCAGCGCGCGCAGGGCCCGCGTTCGGCGCGCCCGCTGGTTGCCGTACACGAGCGGCAGCTCGACGTTGGCGAGCGCCGTGGTGCGCGGCAGCAGGTTGTACGACTGGAAGACCAGCCCGACCTTGCGGTTGCGGATGTCGGCGAGCTCGTCGTCGCTCATCCCCGAGACGTCGATGCCGTCGAGCAGGTAGCGGCCCTCGCTCGGCAGGTCGAGGCAGCCGAGGATGTTCATCATCGTGCTCTTGCCGGAGCCGGACGGCCCCATGATCGCCACGAAGTCGCCTTCGTCGACGGTGAGCTCGACCCCCTGGAGCGCCCGGACCTCTGCCTCCCCCGCTCGGTAGCTCTTCCCGACACCTTCGAGCCTGATCATCGGATTGCGGATCACCCTTCCCGTCGCGCGCCCGTGCGCAGCCGGTCCGGTCGTCGCGGGCGGATGCCCCCGCCCCGTGGACACGTCCTCAACGAAGGCCCATGAGGGCTGTTACGTCATCCGCCACGTATTCACCCCGCCGAGTCGGCGATCACGCATGCGAACACACTCCGCGTCCGGCTCACGTTCAGAATGGGTGACGACAGCACTCCCGAAAGCTGAATCACACGGATGTCAGTTCGCTATTCAACAAGACCCACCCGGCAGCGTGATCCCCATCACGGCACGTGTTCGAAATCAGCCGTGACAACCCATCCGGGTGGGATGAGCGGTCGAGGGGGCCGCACCACTGGACACGGGTCAGGAGGCCGACTACTCCTGTGTTCCGGAACGGACCACGTTCCGCAATCACAACCAAGGAGAGCAAGATGCTTCGTAAGACCCGTGTCGTGTCCGCTGCAGCTGCTTTTGCTCTGACGGGGGCGGCGCTCTTCGGTGGGGCCGCAATGGCAGGAGGCCACGGTCACATCGATAATACGGGCGGCGCCGGTGGCGCCGGTGGCGCTGCCAGTTCGCAGTGCCTGATCCCGATCGGCGTCTCCCTCGGCGCGATCGTCGGCTCGGGTGGCGACGTCTCCCAGTGCAACGCGGCCGGCGGTGCCGGTGGTGCCGGTGGCACCGGGGCCGACTACTGACAGCCCTCCCACCTGCGTAGTGGTGGTGCAGGCCCCCGGGCTCGTCGGGGGCCTGCACCACGCCCAGGTTAACCCCTCCCTCATCGGGCGATCCGACGCCCGCCGCGACTCGTCCCGGCCCGGCACCGGACCGGGCACAGCCTTCCCGGCGCGGGGGCTCCCGCCGCCGGGTTTCGTCATGTCAGAAACCCTGAAAGGAAATGAACGCTCGATGAACGCGTCCGCACGACGGAGTGCCCTCATCCTCTCCGCATTCGCAATGGTCGCCTCCACGCTCTACGGCGGCCTCGCCCTCGCCGGCGGTTACGAGAACGGCACCACCGAGAATTCAGGCGGCCCCGGCGGGCCGGGCGGCACCGCCAATTCCCAGTGTCTGATCCCGATCGGTATCTCACTGGGTCTGCTCGGCCAGGGTGGCGACGTTTCTCAGTGCAACGCGAACGGGGGCACCGGCGGCACGGGCGGCACCGGTGCCGAGTACTGAGCAATGGCATCGACCATGAAACCGAACAATGGACAAACCTTTTGCCGGTCGATGCTCGGGATCGCCGTCGCGATGATCATCGGACTCGGGTTCGCGGCATCGGTCGGGCTGGCCCACGCCGGCGACGAGCCCGGCAGCGTCGGCGCGCCGGGCGACGACGGTGAGGACGTCACCTGCACCTCGCACTACCTGCGCCCGGCGAACGCGCCCCTCTGCAACGCGGTGGGCGGGGACGGCGAGGACGGCGCCACCGGGGCGCGGCGGTGACCACCCCTGAGGCAGACCGCGAACCAGGAGGAGGTGCGCTCGTGCGGCGCTCCATGATCGGCATCGTCACGGCGGCCGCGGCCGTCGCGCTGTTCGGTGGTGCGGCCCAGGCCGGCGACCCGAAGAACCAGGACGGCCCGCCCGGCCGGCCGGGCACGGGCACCGCCACCTGCCGCTGGCTGCCGCCCACGGAGGACCACTTCATCCTCCAGTGCACGGCCACCGGCGGCCAGGGCGGCGCCGGTGGGGCATCCACCGACTACTGATCCCCCTGACCGCGGGCCCGCAGCCCGGGCCCGCGGTCGGGGCACGACGAGGGGAACGACGACGATGGCCGAGGTCGACACACCCGGTGCCGACGAGCCGGCGGCACGCACGCCGCGACGGATCCGGCGTGGCCCCGTGCTGCTCGTCGTCGCGCTGGTGCTGCTGGCGCTGCTCCCGGTGTTCGTCGCGCGGGTCTACGTCATCCCGTCCGGCTCGATGGAACGCACGCTGCACGGATGCCCGGGCTGCACCAACGACCGCGTGCTGGTCGACAAGCTGGCCTACCGGTTCTCCGCCCCCGAACCCGGCGACGTCGTGGTCTTCACCGTGCCGGGCACCTGGACCAGCAGCGAACTCGAGGTGCCCACCGGCAGCGGCAACCCCCTCGTGGACGCCGTGCGGCAGCTCGGCGCGCTCGTGGGCGTCCACACCGCGGCCGAGACCGTGTACGTCAAGCGCGTGATCGCCGTCGGCGGGCAGACCGTGGCCTGCTGCGACGACCGCAACCGGCTCGTCGTCGACGGCGTCGGTGTCGACGAGCCCTTCCTCTACTTCCTCCCCGACGCCGGCCCACCGCGGCAGGCTGAGTTCGGGCCCGTCCACGTGCCCGACGGGGAGCTGTGGCTCATGGGCGACAGCCGCAACGACTCGGTCGACTCCCGTGCCGAGGGCACTGGCCCGGTGCCCGCCTCCCAGGTCATCGGCAAGGCCCGGTTCGTCGTGTGGCCGCCCGACCGCATCGGCGGCATCCGCTGAGCCTCAGGGCAGCGTGAGGATCTCCACGCCGTCGGCCGTGACCAGCACCGTGTGCTCGAACTGCGCCGTACGCGAGCGGTCCTTCGTGACGACCGTCCACCCGTCGTCCCAGATGTCGTAGTCGATCGAGCCCAGCGTGATCATCGGCTCGATCGTGAACGTCATGCCCGTCTCGAGCACGGTGTCGACGCTCGGCTCGTCGTAGTGCAGCACCACGAGGCCGCTGTGGAATGCCCGCCCGATGCCGTGGCCGGTGAAGTCGCGCACCACGCCGTACCCGAACCGCTTGGCGTAGGACTCGATCACCCGCCCGACGACGTTGAGCTCCCGGCCCGGCCGCACCGCCTTGATCGCCCGCATCGTGGCCTCGCGGGTGCGCTCGACGAGCAGGCGGTCCTCCTCGCTCACGTCGCCGGCGAGGAACGTGGCGTTGGTGTCGCCGTGGACGCCGTCGATGTAGGCGGTGACATCGATGTTGACGATGTCGCCGTCCTGGATGACCGTCGAGTCCGGGATGCCGTGGCAGATCACCTCGTTGAGGCTCGTGCAGCACGACTTGGGGAAGCCCCGGTAGCCCAGCGTGGACGGGTAGGCGTCGTGGGCCACGAGGAACTCGTGCACCACGCGGTCGACCTCGTCGGTGGTGACGCCCGGCGCCACCACCTTCCCGCCCACCTCGAGCGCCTGCGCGGCGATCTTCCCGGCCACCCGCATGCGCTCGATGACCTCGGGCGTCTGCACCCACGGGTCGTCGTTGCGCTCCGGGCGCTTCTTGCCGACGTACTCGGGCCGCGCGATGTGGGCGGGCACGGGCCGGATCGGCGAGACGGTGCCGGGGGTGAGCAGCGTGCGGGCGGGCATGACCCCCAGTCTATGCAGGCGCGCGGACCGGCGACCTCCCACTCGGCAGGGCCCCGCTCACACACCGACTGCAACCGATGTGCCGACACCACAACCGATGTGCGAGCCGCCGACGCCGGTCGCCGGCCCAGGCACCGCCTCGCTCGCACGCGCGACCGGCGCGCCGCCACAACCCGCGCGCAAGCGCCCGAAGCCTGCTCACACACCACCTCTGGCGCTCACACACCGACTACAACCGATGTGCCAACACCACACCTTGTGTGCGACCACCCGGCGCCGCACCCCGGCCGCTTACACACAACCCCACGCACCCACACACCGACTACAACCGATGTGTGAGCACCACGACCGGTGTGCAAGCCGTCAGCGGCGTTGCTCGGAGGCGGCGAACGCCCGGAGGATCCGTTCGACCACCACGTCGAAGCGGTCGAGCTCGTCCCAGGTCCAGCGGACGACCCGGAGGCCGAGGTCACGCAGCTCGTCCTCCCGCAGCTTCTCCTGCACCACGACCTCGGCCGGGTCCTGCCCCGGCTTCAGCAGTCGCCCGTACTTGGCCAGCCCGTCGAACTCCCCCACGGTGGCCTGCTCGGGCCAGCCGAAGTCGACCTCGAAGGTCCGCCCGACCCCCTGCACCTTCCACTGGAGCACCGGCGGCGGCAGCCCGGCCCGCTGCATCGCGAGGCGGCTGCGGGTCTCGCCGGCGCTGTGGCTGCGGCCGTCCGCGAGCGCGAGGACCCGGCGTGCCTGGGGAACCCCGGGCCACCCCGCGCAGCGAGCGACGGCGCGGGCGAGCCCGTCGCGGTCGACGAGGTGCTTGTGCAGCGCGCTGTCGGCCGTCGCCACCGCGGCGTCGAGGTCGGCGGTGCGGGCGACGTCCACGACGGTGCGCGCCGGCGCGGTGACGAGCACGCCTGCGTGCTCGACCACCTCGTGGGGCGCCAGTGGGGCCGCGTGCAGGTGCACACCGCCGCCGACCCGGCCACCCGTGCGCCGGTCGCGGGTGCGGTGGACCCGGTCGAGCCGCTGGCCCCACGTCGACATCCCGTGCAGCACCGCGGCCGAGACGTGGCTCAGGACCCCGTCGCCGGCGTGCCGCTCCTCGTGCACCCCCGCGAGCAGCGCGTGGAGCGCCTCGAAGCGGGGCCGATTGCCCGGCGCCTCGACGTACGCGCCGCGGCCGACCCGCAGCAGCTCCCCGATCCGCTCGCGGCGGCGCAGCTCGTGGTCGGTCCAACCGGCGGCGATGAGCTGCCGTCGCAAGATGATCTGCGGGCTGTCCATGCGGCGAGAATGCCTCCGCGCCCGGCCCTGCGGGCCCGAATGGCGAAACTCGCCGCTCCCACACCACCTCTGGTGCCCACACACCGACTGCAACCGATGTGCCGGCACCACACCTTGTGTGCGAGCACCTCGCGACCCGCGGCCGGTCGCTCACACACCACCTCTGGTGCTCGCACACCGGCTGCAACCGATGTGTCGGCGCCACAACCGATGTGCCAGCCAGTGCCTCGCGAGCCACCGAATCCGGCGAGCGACCACGACGCCGGCGTCCGCCGCCCCCTCGGCCCTCCGCCCGCCCACACACCGGTTGTGGTGCTCACACACTGGCTGCAACCGATGTGCCGGCACCACAGCTCGTGTGTGAGCACCTCACCCGGCTCGGCTGCGCGCCCATGCGCGCCCATGCGCGCCCATGCGCGCCCACCGCACCGGATGCGCCCAGTCCGACGGCTCTGCCGGATCGCTCACACACCACCTCGCGCGCTCACACACCAACTACAACCGATGTGCCGGCACCACAACTGATGTGCGAGCAGCCCGAGAGTCGCCCGGGGGCGGGCCGGATCAGTGCAGCGCGCGCTGCCTCGCCCGCAGGGACACGACGGCGGAGAGGGCGCGCCACCCCAGGAGGAGGACGGCGAGCGCGATGGCGGTGACCACCACGAAGCTGCCCGGCGGGACGGCGCCGGCGAAGCCGGCCCGGATCAGCAGGCCGATGCCGACAGTGCCTGCCCAGACGGTGAGGGCGGCCCTCGCGCCGACCGGCTGGGTGCGCACGGCTCGCGTGGCCCACATCGCCCCGAGGCCGACGAGGAAGGGTGCTGCGGTGCCGAGGAGGCCGAGGAGGTCGTCGGGTTCTGCGTGGCTCATGCGGCCGATGGCGGCGAACACCACGACGGCGACGACGTCTGCCACGATCGCGAGCGCGGGTATCCGCCGGGGCGACATGCGGTCCAGGGTAACGCCGGGGCTGGGCCCGGGCATCCCCTTCAGCCGATCGCGGACAGGAAGCGCTGCGCGACGTCGACGGCGGGGGCGGACGACGCACCGTCGACGACCAGCACGGCGAAGGCCACGTCACCGCGGTATCCCATGAACCAGCCGTGGGCGCGGCCGTCGCCGGTGAACTCGGCGGTGCCGGTCTTGCCGTAGACCTCACCCAGGCCGGCGAGGGCGCCCGCGGTGCCTTCGGTGACCACGGCCCGCATCATCACGCGCAGCTGGTCGAGGGTGGCCGGGTTCGGGGTGGTGGCGGGGACGAGGACCTCGGTGGGGCGGTCGCGGATGAGCTGGGGCACGACCGGCCCGCCGCGCGCCACCACCGCGGCTCCGAGTGCGACGCCGAACGGGCTGGCCAGCACCTGGCCCTGCCCGAACCCGTTCTCGGCGCGCAGCACCTCCTCGGCGGAGGAGGGCACGGAACCGGTGATGGTGCGGATGCCGCGGACGGCGTAGTCGGCGCCCAGGCCGTAGCGCAGCGCGGCCGCGGGCAGGGCGCCGGGGTCGAGCTGCACCGCGAGCTGCGCGAACGTGGTGTTGCAGGAGCGGGCGAACGCGGTGCGCAGCGGCACCGTGCCCAGGTCGAACCGGCCGGCGTTGGGCACGACGCGGCCGCCGATGACGGTGGTGCCAGGGCACGGGACCGGCGTGTCGAGGGTGAGCCCGTCCTCCTCGATCGCGGCCGTGGCCGTGGCCACCTTGAACGTGGAGCCCGGCGGGTAACGGCCGGTGAGTGCGAGGGGGCCCTCGGCGTCGGCGGCGGGGTTCTGGGCGACGGCGAGGAGGTCGCCGGTGGACGCCGAGACGGCCACGAGCATCGCCTGCTGCACCAGCGGTTCGACGGCGTCCTCGGCCGCGGACTGGATCGCGCGGTCCATCCCGACGGCGACGGTGGTGCCGGCCTGCGGCGCGTGCTCGGCGAGGGTGCGGACGGCGCTGCCGCTGCTGTCGACGATCGAGACCGACCAGCCGGGCACGCCCTTGAGCTGGTCGGCGGCCTCGTCGCGGACGCCGGTGAGCACCTGCCTGCCGAAGTCGGAGTTCGGCGCGAGGAGGCGCTCCGACGTGGTGAACCGCACGCCGGGCAGGTGGTGGATGGCGTTCTTGACCTGGGCGTAGTCGGTCTCGCGCAGCACCGCCACGGTGTAGGCCTGCCCGTCGGGGGTGCGCGCTGCCCCGTTGGTGATGGACTCCTGCGTGATGCGGGGATCGAACGGCGAGAGCGCCGCGGCGAGGTCGCCGGTGACCGCGGGCAGGTCCCCGGTGGCGCGCCGGTCGAGCAGCACGGCGACCACCGTGGTGGCCTCGAGCAGCGGCGCCCCGTTGCGGTCGACCACGGGTGCCGGGGACGGCGCCTGGCTGCGCAGGGTGAGCCGTTGCCCGGCGGCGAGGTCGGGGTGCACCACGGTGGGCGCCCAGTGCACCCGCCAGCCCTCCTCGGTGTCGGGCGCGGGGACCAGCTCCAGCTCTCCGAGGTACTGCCAGCTGCGGTGGCGATCGAAGACCCAGCTGATGTCGACGGCCGCGGTGGCGCTGTCGGCGTCGGTGCGCACCTGGCCGAGCGTGGCCGCGAGGCTCTCCGGGGCGAGGGCCTTGCGCGTGCCGGAGAGCAACTCCTCGGCGCGTGCCGGGTCGTCGGTGAGCGCCGCGGCACGCGCGTCGTCGCCCGCCGACCAGGCGGCGAGGAACGCGGCGGCGGTGTCCTCGGGCCCTGGACCGTCGAACAACCCGCAGCCGGCCGTGGCGAGGAGCACGCCGAGCACGGCGGCCAGGGCGGTGGTCGAGCGGGCGCGCGGCACGGGGCGAGTATGCCGAGGCGCCCCGACGCCGCCGGGCTTCACCCGGCCGTGTCGCGGGCCTCGAACACGGTGCACCGGCGGGTGGCGGTGCGGCGGACGTCGGGGAAGCGGGCCCGCAGCGCGTCCTCGATGCGTTGCAGCAGCTCCTCGCGGAGCAGGAGCGGGCGGGAGGCGCGGGACGGGCGCTCCCCGCCGTGCCAGCTGAGGATGAGCCACCCGCCCGGGCGCAGGACGCGCCGCAGCTCCTCCACCCCGGCGTCCAGGTCGGGCCAGATCGCCACGGTGTTGACGCTCACCACGACGTCGACCGAGGCATCCGGCAGCCCGGTGGCGGCCGCGGCGCCCGCCCGGACCTCGAGCCGCCCGTCGGCGATCGCGCCGGCGTGCGCGCGGATCGCGAGCGCCCGCATCTCGCGGGAGGGCTCCACCGCGGTGACGTGCCGCGCGGTGCGGCCGAGCAGGCCGAGCAGCACGCCGGGGCCGGGGCCGACCTCGAGGACGTCCAGGCCCGTGAGCGGCCCGAGCAGGTGTGCGATCTCGCGCTGCTGGGCACGGTTGAGCAGCCGCATGAGCCGGCCGCCGAGCGTGCCGAGTCGCCCGGCCGGCAGCGCGGCGAAGGAGTTCGGCGCCGTGCCGGTGGTCCAGGACGGCGGTGTCGCTACAGCCATGCACCCACAGTGGCCCGCTGGGCCCGGTGACGCCCGGTCTAGTCTGCGGGCGGCCCCGAAGGACGACGTTGAAGAGGACGAGCCCTCCGCATGCAGATCCACACCACACCGCTCCCCGGCTCGGCGCTGGTCGACCTGAAGCTCCTGGAGGACGACCGCGGCTTCTTCGCCCGGGCCTTCTGCCGCCAGGAGTTCATCGACGCGGGCCTCGAGCCGCTCGTCGAGCAGGCCAACATCTCGTTCAACCACAAGGCGGGCACGCTGCGCGGGTTCCACTACCAGCTGGAGCCGAACGCGGAGACGAAGTTCATCCGCTGCTACCGGGGCGCGATCTGGGACGTGATCGTCGACCTGCGCCCCGAGTCGCCCACCTACCTGAAGTGGTTCGGCGCCGAGCTCACCGAGGACAACCGCACCGCGATGTACGTGCCGCGCAACTTCGCGCACGCCTACATCACGCTCACCGACAAGGCCGAGGTCATGTACCAGGTCTCCACGGCGTACACGCCGGGCGCCGAGCGCGGGCTGCGCTGGGACGACCCGGCGATCGGCGTCGAGTGGCCGATCCAGCCGGCCGTCATCTCGGAGAAGGACGCGGCGTGGCCGCTGCTGTCCGAGGTCTCGGTGGAGGCCCGCTGATGCTGATCCTGGACACCGCGCTCGCCCGCCGCGAGGCCGAGGACCGCCCGATCCGCGTCGGCATGATCGGCGCCGGCTTCATGGGCCGGGGGCTGGCCAACCAGATCATCAACTCCGTGCCGGGGATGCGGCTGGTGGCGATCGCCAACCGCACCGGCGCCAACGCCGAGCGCGCCTTCACCGAGGCCGGCGTGGAGGCGGTCCGCGTGGAGAACGCCGACCAGGTCGACGCCGCCATCGAGAAGGGCACCCCCGCCGTCCTCGAGGACGCGTTCGAGCTGATCAAGGCCGTGCACCTGGACTGCGTCGTGGACGTCACCGGCGCCGTCGAGTTCGGCGCCCGCGTCACGGTGGCGGCCATCGAGCGCGGCCTGCCCGTCGTCACGATGAACGCGGAGCTGGACGGCACCGTCGGCCCGCTGCTGGCCCACCGCGCCCGCGCGGCCGGGGTGGTGCTCACCGGGTGCGACGGCGACCAGCCGGGCGTGCAGGCCAACCTCATGCGGTTCGTCAAGGGCCTCGGGGTCACCCCGCTCGTGGCGGGCAACATCAAGGGCCTGCAGGACGAGTACCGCACCCCCACCACGCAGAAGGCGTTCGCCGAGAAGTGGGGCCAGGACCCGTACATGGTCACGAGCTTCGCCGACGGCACGAAGATCTCCTTCGAGCAGGCGATCGTGGCGAACGCGTTCGGGCTCACCGTGCCCAAGCGCGGCATGAACGGCTGGGACCACGAGGGCCACGTCGACGAGCTCACCACCCGCTACGACGTCGACGAGCTGCGCGAGAAGGGCGGCATCGTCGACTACGTGGTGAAGTCGAAGCCGAGCCCCGGCGTGTTCGTGCTCGGCACGCACGACGACCCGAAGCAGCGCCACTACCTGAACCTGTACAAGCTGGGCGAGGGCCCGCTGTACAGCTTCTACACGCCCTACCACCTGTGCCACTTCGAGGTGCCCAACTCGGTGGTGCGCGCGGTCGACTTCGCCGACCCCGCGCTCTCGCCGCCCGCCGGCCCGCACGTGGACGTCGTCGCCACGGCGAAGCAGGACCTCAAGGCCGGCCACACCCTCGACGGGCTGGGCGGCTACGACACCTACGGCGTGGCCGAGTCCACCCCGGTCACCCGCTCGGAGCGGCTCCTGCCGATGGGCGTGGCCGAGGGCTGCGTGCTCACGCGCGACGTGGCGAAGGACGAGGTGCTGACCTACGCCGACGTCACGCTGCCCCCCGGGCGGCTGGTGGACCAGCTGCGCGAGGAGCAGGAGAAGCTCTTCGGCTGAGCCCCTCCCCCACCTGCCCCGTATGCCAGCATGGTGGCTTTACTGGCGTAATCGGCCAGCAAAGCCACCATGCTGGCGTTTGGGCCGGGGGCGCGGCCGCGGGGCCGCCTCAGACCTCTGCTGGGGTGCTGCGGGAGGCCAGCGCGTGGTCCACGCTGTAGCGGCCTGCGCCCACCGCGGCGAGCAGCAGTGCCGCCGCGCCGATCACGCCCACGAGCTCCCAGCCGCCGTCGCTCGCCATCACGCCGTTGCCCACGTGGACGAGCAGGGCCGCGCCGAGCATGTCGAGCACGACGAGGACGCCGACGAGGGCGGTGCCCGCGCCGACGAGCAGCAGCGCCCCGCCGACCAGCTCCACGATCCCCGCGTAGGCGGCCGACACCGGCGCGAGCGGGACGCCCATCTTGCCGAAGCCCTCCGCGGTGGCGCCGAGACCGTTGCTGACGACCTTCTGCCAGCCGTGCGCGATCAGCACCACGCCGAGCAGCAGCCGCGCGACCAGCAGCGCGGCATCGCGGGCGGACGGGGGCAGCGTACGGATCACGGAGGTCTCCTCAGATGGGTGAGCATTGAACAGTTGCGCGTTCATCTTATGAGGGACCGGCGTATCGACGGTGTGTGATCCCGGCGGGCTACTCGGCGTCGCCCTGCCGCCGCTCGATGAGCACCCCGAGGCCGTCGAGCACGCGTTGGAGCCCGAACTCGAAGTGGTCGAACATCGAGTTGAAGGCGCCCGCCTCGCCCACCTTCGTGAGCATCGGCAGCTCCCCTGCCACCACGGCGGGCCCGACGTACTCGGACTGGATCTCCCACCACTCCTCGTCGCTGATACCCGTGCGGTCGGCGGCCTGCATGGCCTCGATGGTGGTCTTGGCCAGCCCGGCGACGAACGAGCTGAGCACGACAACGGCCCCGAGCATCTCCTCCTCGGTGAGGCCGATCTCGTCGACGGCCCGCAGCGCGATGTCGGTGGAGCGCATGGAGTTGGGCCCGAGCATCGGACGACCCTGGGCGATCTGCAGCATCCAGGGATGGCGCAGGTAGAGGGCCCATTCCTGGCGCCCGCACGCCTCGAGGCGCTCCCGCCAGCCGCCCGCGACGGTGTCGTCGGAGCCGAGGTCCTCGCTGTAGACCTCGTCGACCATCAGGTCCACGAGCTCCGACTTCCCCGGCACGTACCGGTAGAGCGACATCGCCCCGACGCCCAGCGCGGCCGCGATGCGGCGCATCGAGAGCGCCACCAGCCCCTCGGCGTCGGCCAGGTCGATGGCGGCCCGCACGATCGTGGCGACGGACAGGCCCGGCTTCGGCCCGCGCGTCGGTTCGGGCGCCCCGCCCCACATCAGCTGAAGGCTGCGCCGAACGGCGGCACCGCCGTCAGCCCGATCAGCCGTCTCGTCTCGTGGCATCGCCCGGAATCCTAAAATTGGGTACGTTGTACTAATCGTTGTGTACAGTGTACACAGAGATTGTCAGACAGACGCAGCCACCCTCAGGTGCGCGGCGAGCGCCGTGACCGCCGCACCCGGCTCCCCCGGGCCCCACGCCAGCAACTGCCTGCGCCGGGCCCACGGGTCCTGCAACGCGCAGACCTCCACCCGCCCGTCGCCGTCGGCGGCCCGGCGCGGCACCACCGCCAGACCCACCCCGGCCGCTGCCAGCGCGACGAGGACGTTGATGTCGGAGACCGTGGTGCGGTGGCGCGCCGCCGGGGCGTGCGGGCCGAGGTGCCGCTCGATCCAGCGCCGCAGCGACGATCCCGCGTCGAGTCCGACCATGGGGTGCTCGGCCGCCTCCCGGTAGCTCATCGTGGTCCGGCCCGCGAGGATCCCACCCGCCTGGCCGACCACCACGATGGAGTCGTCCCCGAGCGGCTCGGTCCGGATGTCGGCGTCGCCCGCCTCGTCGTCGATCACGACTCCCAGGTCGGCAGCGCCGTCGGCGAGCGTACGCAAGGTCTGCGGCGTGCGGCTCTCCCGGACCTCGACGTCGGCGTCGGGGTGCTCACGCAGGAACGCGATCAGCGCCTGCGGCACGAGCCGGTGCATCGCGGAGCCGCCCGCCAGCAGCCGCACCGGCGCGTCCGCACGCCGGCAGTAGCTCGCGACGGCCCCGTCGAGGCGCGCCACCTGCGCCAGGACGTCACGGGCGTGCCGGGCCAGCGTCGTGCCCGCCGGAGTGGGCCGCACGCCCCGCCTGCCGCGCACGAGCAGGGTGACACCCGCGTGGTGTTCGAGGGCCCGGACCCGCGCGCTCGCCGAAGGCAGGCTGAGGTGCATCCGGCGCGCCCCGGCCGTGATCGACCCCTCTTCCACGACGTGCAGGAACAGGCGAAGGTCGTCGAGGTCGTAACGCACAGGCTCAGCCTAAGGCCCAGCCAGAGGCTACCTACGGGGATCGCGCATTGTGGATCTCCCCGCGGCGCGCCGATCCTCGACCGGTGTCCGCGATCCTCCTCGTCCTGCTGGCCGGTGTCGCCGCCGGCGCGTTGAACGCCGTCGGTGGTGGCGGCACCTTCGTCGCGCTGCCGGCGCTCGTGGCAGCCGGGCTCGCGCCCGTGACGGCCAACGCCGCGACGACCGTGGCCCTTGTGCCCGCCGCTGCCGCCGGCGCGTGGGTCTACCGCCGGGACGTGCAGCCCGTCGGGCCGACACCCACGTGGGCGCTGACGGCCGTCAGCGCGGGCGGCGGCGCCGCCGGGGCCGTGCTGCTGCTCGCGCTGCCCTCGGAGTCCTTCGACGTCGCGGTGCCGTGGCTGCTCGCGTTCGCCACCGCGGTGCTCGCGTTCGGGCGCGCCGGCCTGCGAGCCGTCACCGCCGCGCTCGGCCGCCCCGTCAGGATGGGCCCGCGGACCGTCCTCGCCTGCCAGTTCGCGCTCGCGGTGTACGGCGGGTACTTCGGGGGCGCGGTCGGCATCCTCATGCTGGCCCTGTGGGGCGTCGGGCTCGGCATCGACGCGGCCGCCGGCAACCCGATGCGGGTGGCCCAGCTCGCCGCCGTCTACGTCCCGGCCGCGGCACTGTTCCTCGCGGCCTCCGACGTGCCCCGCGCCCCGCTCCTGCCCGCCGTCGTCCTCCTGGGTGCGCTGGCAGGCGGCGTGGCGGGCGCCCACCTCGTGCGGCGCCTGCCCGCCCGCGCGCTGCGCGGGGTGGTGCTGACCACGGCTGTCGCGATGACGGTGCTCTACTTCCTACGCGGGTGACGGCCCGCCACGGCGAGACCGGCACGGCCACCGCACAAACCGGTTCGGGACGGCACACACCGCCCGGCATGTGTGCGGGCCCGACCCGGTGTGTGCGGTGCGTCCTGGGTTCCGCGGAACTCGACGGCCGGCGGGAAGGCTGCGGTGGGCGCGCCGTACCCGGCCGGTAGGCCGCGGCCTTCCCTTGCGCCGCAGGCCTCGCGGGCGAGACCCCCGTTCTCGCGTTGATCTCCCGTCGGGCGGGTGGCCAGGTGGGCATCACTACCGGACCCCGTGGTTGCGCTGACGGCGGTTCCCGGCGCGGCGGCACGCCCGTTCCGGGTGACCGGCCTGCGGGCGGCCACTCAACCGGCTGTGGTCCCGTTCCGCGTCACTCCCGTGACCGGCGCGCCGCTCGTTCGGGATCGGCTTGCGTCCGCGGAAGGGTTCCGCGGAACCTCGGGTGGGGCGGGCTCGTCACCCCGGCGGGCGGGTCCACAGACCGCGGGGGCCGCGGTAGTGCATGCCCCGGTACGGGCGGTTGACCGCCTCCTTCACCCACTCCCACGCCTCGGCCTCGGAGTCGGCCCACCCGTGCGAGGTTTTCCCGTCCTCCAGCACCACCGTCCAGCGGTAGCGCTCGGCCCGCTCGCTCCACCGCACCGACGCCCGGCCCTGCTGCCGGACGATCATCAGCCGCGCTTCCGCCTCGTCTGCCGCCTCACCCATCGCGAACCCGCCTCCCGGTACCACGGTCATCCAGAACGCCATGTTCGGGAGACTATCGAACATTGCACCCACTTACGACCAGTACTGCCCTGATGCGCCAAGTTGCGCCAGTTCACGGTCGACCAGAGCGGGTAACCGACCGAGCATGATCGGCGTGCCCGCCGAACGCCTGCTCACCGCTGCGGAGTTGGCGGTCGAGCTGAGGGTGAACGTGAAGACTGTCCGCGCGTGGGCGCGTTCAGGCAGGATCACGCCGACCGCGGTCACCCCGGGCGGGCAGTACCGCTTCCGCCTGGACGACGTGCTCGAGCAGCTCAAGCAGCCCCGGCCGCGCCGGGACCCCTGACGCGACCCGTCAGAAGAGGATGGTGGCGAAGCTGCCGATTTGCGTGAACCCGATCCGCTTGTACGCGGCGCGGGCGACGTGGTTGAACCCGTTGACGTAGAGGCTCGACACGCGCCCCATGGCGGCGAGGCGCTCGGCGACGGCGGCCGTGCCGGTGGTGCCCAGGCCGTGGCCGCGGCGGCCGGGGTGCACCCAGACGCCCTGGATCTGCCCGACCTGCCCGGACAGCGCCCCGATCTCGGCCTTGAACACGACCTCGCCGTTCTCGAACCGCGCGAAGGCGCGCCCGGCGGCGACCAGCTCGGCCACCCGGGCGCGGTAGCCGACGCCGCCGTCGCCGAGGCGCGGGTCGATGCCGACCTCCTCGGTGAACATCGCGATCGCGGCCGGGAGGTAGCGGTCGAGCTCGGCGGGCTGAACGGCGCGCACGTACGGGTCGGGGTCCACGGCGGGCGGGCCGGCCAGCGCCATCAGCGGCTGGTCGGCCCGCACCTCGCGGGCGGGCGCCCAGTGGGGTGCGAGGTCGTCCCAGAGCGGCAACACCAGCTCGGCGCGGCCGACCACGGACGAGCACGTGCGCCCGTGGCGACGGGCGCGGTCGGCGAAACTGCGCAGCGCGGCGCGGTCGCCGCGCAGCGGCACGAGGTTGGCGCCGGAGAAGCAGAGACCGTCGAACCGCGGCCCGACCGCCCAGAGCTCACCCCCGAGACGCCACGGGTCCAACCCCGCCACCTCGACGCGGGCGGCGACCATGCAGGCGGCCACCGGATCGTCGTCCAGGACTGCGCGCACCCCTGCGCGGTCCCGGTCGTCGAGGAGCCGCGCTCCGGCGAGACGAAGCACCCCCCAACGATGCCAGACGCTCGTGCTCGTGCCCACGACGGGATCTGCCGTTTCAGCCGACGGTGACCTGGGGGCTGCCCTCGCCGTCGACCGACTCGGCGATCTTCATCGCTTCCTCGATCAAGGTCTCGACGATGGCGTGCTCGGGAACGGTCTTGATCACTTCGCCCTTGACGAAGATCTGGCCCTTGCCGTTGCCGGACGCGACGCCGAGATCGGCCTCCCTGGCCTCTCCCGGGCCGTTCACGACGCAGCCCATGACGGCGACCCGCAGCGGCACCTCCATGCCGGTGAGACCGGCGGTGACCTCGTCGGCGAGCTTGTAGACGTCCACCTGCGCGCGCCCGCACGACGGGCAGGAGACGATCTCCAGCTTGCGCGGGCGGAGGTTGAGCGACTGCAGGATCTGCGTGCCGACCTTGATCTCCTCCACCGGCGGCGCGGAGAGCGAGACGCGGATCGTGTCGCCGATGCCCTGGCGCAGCAGCGCCCCGAACGCGACGGCGGACTTGATGGTGCCCTGGAACGCGGGCCCGGCCTCGGTGACGCCCAGGTGCAGCGGGTAGTCGCAGGACTCGGCGAGCAGCTCGTAGGCCCTGACCATGACGACAGGGTCGTTGTGCTTGACCGAGATCTTGATGTCGTGGAAGTCGTGCTCGGCGAACAGGCTCGCCTCCCACAGCGCCGACTCCACCAGCGCCTCGGGCGTGGCCTTGCCGTGCTTCTCCAGCAGGCGCTTGTCGAGCGAGCCCGCGTTGACGCCGATGCGGATCGGGGTGCCGTGGTCCTTCGCGGCGGCCGCGATCTCCTTGACCTTGTCGTCGAACTTGCGGATGTTGCCCGGGTTCACCCGCACAGCCGCGCAGCCCGCCTCGATGGCGGCGAAGACGTACTTGGGCTGGAAGTGGATGTCGGCGATCACCGGGATCTGCGACTTGCGCGCGATCGCCGGGAGCGCGTCGGCGTCGTCCTGGCTCGGGCAGGCGACGCGCACGATGTCGCAGCCCGACGCGGTGAGCTCGGCGATCTGCTGCAGGGTGGCGTTGACGTCGGCGGTGAGGGTGGTGGTCATCGACTGCACCGAGATCGGCGAATCCGATCCGACGCCGACCGAGCCGACCTGCAGCTGGCGGGTCTTGCGACGGGGGGCCAGGGTCGGGGCCGGCGGTGCGGGCATGCCGAGTGAGACGCTCACGACGCCCAGTATCCCCGTCGCCTCCGGGGCCCGCCGCCGACGGTGGCCGGGGACACGGCGCGATCGCCGGACCTGGGCTCACGCTGCCGATTTTCCGAAAGCGCCACGGCAGCACCGGGTCCGGGCGATCCTGTCGTCCGTGGCCGCCAACCGGGAGCTCCTCGCGCTGCTCACCAGCCAGGACGGGCTGATCACCGCCGCCCGGGCGGCCGGCTGCGGCCTCGCGGAACGGTCCCTCGAACGCCGGGCGGGCACCGAGGGCTGGAGGCGGGTGGCCCCACGCGTCTTCCTCGCGGCCGGGCAGCGCCTCACCGACCGCGGTCGCGTCCGGGCCGCCGGGCTGTGGGCCGGGGAGCGGGGCGCGGTCTCCGGGCCGCCGCGGCGTGGTGGCACGGCATGCCGGTGGTGGTGCCGGCGCAGATCGAGGTCACGGTGCCGCGGCGGGTCGGGCTGCGTGCCCACCGCGGCGTCCGGATCCGCCGCCGCGACCTCCCCGCCGCCGACGTGGTGACGACCAACGGCATCCGGTGCACCGCCGCCCCGCTCACGGCCCTCGAGACGGCGCTCGTGGTGCCGGACGGGTCGGCGTTCCTCGACCGGGCGCTCCAGAAGCACGTCCCGTTCGAGGCGGTGTACGAGGCGTACTGCCGCACCATCGGCGCCCGCGGCAGCGCGCGTCTCGCGGATCTGCTGGCCGGGTCGGCCGATCGCGCCGACTCCGCCTCCGAACGGATCCTGATCTCCCTGCTCCGCGACGCCGGCATCACCGGCTGGGAGCGCGGGCGGCCGTTCGAGCGGTGGCTCATCGACATCGCGTTCCCCGGGGCCATGCTCGCCGTCGAGGTCGACTCGTGGGCCTGGCACGTGGACGTCGACCGCTTCCTGGCCGACCGCCGCAAGGGCAACGCCCTCGTGCGTGCCGGGTGGAAGCTGCTGCGCTCCACCTGGCACGACCTCACGGGCCGGCCGGCTCACGTGATCGCCGAGATCCGCGCCGCCCTCGACGCCGCCGCCACCGCATGATCGCCGGACCGGCGCGTTTCCCGACACCCGGCGACTCTGCTGGCTAATTGGGTCAGGCGGCCAGGGTCTGGTCGAGTCGGGTGAGGTGGCTGGTTCGGGTGCGGTCCAGAGGGTGGCCGTGCCAGTAGCCATGCAGGCGGATGAGGTTGAGCGCGACGGCGGAGAACACGTGCTCGAGCCGGGTTTTGGGCAAGCCGCGGTAGCGGGCTCGGCGCAGGCCGGTGACCGTTACCGCCTGGCTGATGGTGCCCTCGACAC
>NZ_JBHSKO010000031.1:0-79506 GCF_042657305.1 Pseudonocardia zijingensis
GACGCGGCGTGCGATCCGGCAGCCGTGGTTCCAGCCACGTCCACGCCTCATCCGACAGAACCCGACGCTCGGCCACGACCCCATCCTGACCGACAACCCAGCCAAGATCCGTCAGACACTCCCTAGGAGCGTGCTGAAGAACCGCGGGCCGTAGCGAGCGGCGGTCAGGTGGCCGCATCGCAAGGCGGAGGAGGAGTCCTGTACCGGGTCGTACCGGCGACGACGACAACGCAGCGAGGTGGCCGCCTGGGCGTCGCGCAGTAGGGCGGGGTTATTCAGCGCGCTCCTTTCGTTACCCTTCCGCCGTGAGCGAGGAGATCAGGGTCGGCGTGCTGGGCGCGCAGGGACGGATGGGCACGCAGGTCTGCGCGGCCGTGGAGGCGGCGCCGGGGCTGGCGCTCGTGGCCCGGGTGGACGACGGCGACCCGCTCTCCGCGCTGACCGACGCCGGCGCGCAGGTGGCCGTGGACTTCACCCACCCCGGCGCGGTGCTGGACAACCTGCAGTTCTGCCTCGACCACGACATCGCGGCCGTGGTGGGCACCAGCGGGTTCGACGAGGCGCGGCTCGCGGACGTGCGGGCGCGGCTCGAGGCGCGGCCCGGCCACGTGCTCGTCGCCCCGAACTTCGGGGTGGGGGCGGTGCTGGCGATGCAGTTCGCGAAGACGGCGGCGCGGTTCTTCGACTCGGCCGAGGTGATCGAGCTGCACCACGCGGGCAAGGTCGACGCGCCGTCGGGCACCGCCGTGCACACCGCGGGTCTGATCGCGGCCGCGCGGGCCGAGGCCGGTGCGGGCGAGGTGCCCGACTCCACCACGTCCGAGCTGCCGGGGGCGCGTGGGGCGCAGGTCGAGGGCGTGCGCGTCCACTCGGTGCGGCTGCCCGGCCTGGTGGCCCACCAGGAGGTGGTGCTGGGCACCACCGGCGAGACCCTGACCATTCGCCACGACTCGTTCGACCGGGCGTCCTTCATGCCCGGCGTGATCATGGCGGTGCGCGCCGTCCGCGACCGCCCCGGCCTCACGGTCGGGCTGGAGCCTCTCCTGGGTCTCTAGGCGCCGCCTCCTGGTTCCTCGCGACGGTGGCACCGTTCTCCCGCGCCCACTCGGTGAGCAGCGCGATGGGCTGCTCGAGCGTGCGGCCGAGCTCGGTGAGGCTGTACTCGACCCGCGGCGGGGCCTCGGCGTGGACGTGCCGCTCCACGAGCCCGCTCGCCTGCAGCCGGCGCAGCGTCTGCGTCAGCACCTTGCGCGAGACGCCGCCGATCAGCTCCACGAGCTCGCCGTGCCGCAGCGGCCCCTTGCTCAGGGCGAAGAGCGTGACCACGGTCCACTTGCTCCCGATGAGCTCGATGGCCGACCGCGCCGGGCAGTCGCTGAGGAACACGGTGCCGGGGCGCAGGCTCACGACCCGAAGGCTACCTTTCGGTACCTATCGGCGCCCTAACGTCGGTTCCAACGCTCCGACCCGGAAGGAACCGCAGTGTCCACCACCTATCTCCTCGTACACGGCGCCTGGCACGACGGGCAGGCGTGGCACCGCGTCGCCCCGCTGCTCGAGGCGCACGGCCACCGCGTCCTCGCGCCGTCCCTCACCGGCCACGGGGACAAGGCGCACCTGCTGGGCCCCGAGGTCGGCCTGACCACCCACGTGGACGACATCGTCGGCATCGTCGTCGGCGAGGACCTGCACGACGTCGTCCTCGTCGGCCACAGCTACGCCGGCCTGGTGATCTCCAGCGTGGCGAACCGCGTGCCGGACCGCCTCGCCGGCCTGGTGTACATCGACGCCATGGTGCCGGAGCACGGCGAGAGCGCCGTCGACGTCATGCCGGTCAGCCGGGCGATGATCGACGCGTCCGCGCGGGAGGACGAACCGTGGCGCATCCCGCCACTGCCGGAGATGCCTGCGCCGTTCGGGCTGTTCGGCGTCACCGATCCCGACGACGTCGCCTGGCTCAGGAGCACGCTCGGCGACGAGTCGCTGCGCTGCTTCACCGAGCCCGCCGAGACGGACAACCCCGCGCAGGCCTCGATCCCCCGCACCTACATCCTGTGCGTCGGCTACGAACCGGAGGGGCTCACCCGCCGTCCCGCGCCCACGGTGCGACCCGACGGCGAGCCCACCCGGATCCGTGAGTTGCACAGCGGCCACGACTGCATGATCACCCGGCCGACGGAGCTCGCCGAGCTGCTGCTCGAGGCCGCGGTCCCCGAGGACGCCGCCGTGTCAGGCGGGCCGGGGCGCCCGCGCCCATGATCGAGGATTCGGCGCGTTCCCGGGTCGATTTCGCCCGTTTTCGCGCCGAAGCTGTGATCACGTCGTCGAACTGAAGCTCCGGGGCCGCTGTCCGGCTGAGCAGTACGTCCGGGTGGCCGTTGTTGCGACGGCCCGGTGCTTCTCGGGCCGCAGACGCCGGCTCACCGCGGGTAATCGGTGATCATCCGCACGCTCCGGTCGCCGGTGCAGCCGGCTCGGGGGCTTGCTGGCGGCGAGAAGCACCTGTCGGCCGTCGCCGTGACGGTCTGGTACTTCTCGGGCCGAGGGTGCTGGTCCGTCGCCGGGAGCGGGTGATCATCCGCACGGTGTCGTCGTGGGGGTGGCCGCCAGGTACTGCTCGGGCGGCTTGCTGGCCGCGAGCAGTACCTGCCGGCTGTCGCTTTTACGGTCTGGTACTTCTCCGTACGCGGATGCCGTTGCGCCGCCGTGTGTCCGGTTGAGCATCGGCGTGGTCGTGGGGACAGCGCCGAGTACTTCTCGGGCGGTCACGGGGGCGCGGGCGCCGGCTCCCGCTGAGCGTCCAGTGATCATCCGAACGGTGTGGTCGTTGCGACAGCAGCCAGGTGCTGTCCGGGCCAGTTGATCGCGGCGAGCAGTACGTCCCGGTGGACGCCGCGACGGTCCGGTACTTCTCGGCGGGCGGATGACGCGTCCCCGCTGACTATCCGGTGGTCATCCGCACGGTGGGGTGGCTGGGGCAGCCGCCAGGTGCTGCTCGGGCGCGGGTCGCCCGACTGGTGAGGGGCTGGTGGGGCCGGTGCGGCGCGAGGACCGGCGATCCGCACGGTGCGGTCGTTGGGGCGGCCGTCAGGTGCTGCTCGGGCGGATTGCTGGCGGTGAGCAGTACCTGTCGGCTGTCGCCGTGGCGGTCTGGTACTTCTCAGCGCGCGGATGCGGCCTCCCCACCGAGCGTCCAGTGATCACCCGCACGGTGGGGGAGTTCGAGCAGCCGCCAGGTGATGCTCGAACGCGGGTGCCCGAGGCAGGGCGAGGACCGGTGAACGTGCGGTGTCGGGACGGCCGCCGAGTACTACCCGGGGCAGTTGCGGGGCGTGGTCGCGGTGAGCCGTACGTCCATGCTGCCGCGGCGACTTTCCGGTACTTCGCGGGGCGTGGGTGCTGCTCCGCCGCCGGGGATCTGGTGATCATCCGTACGCTGAGGTCGTTGGAGCAGCCCTGAGGTGCTGCTCGGCCGGATCGCTGGCGATGAGTCGTACGTCCCGGCTGTCGCTGGGACGCTCCGGTACTTCTCGGCGCGCGGTGCGGCCTCGCCGCCGAGCCCTGGTGATCACCCGCACGGTGGGGTGGCTGGGCAGCCCTGAGGTGCTGCTCGGGGGCGGGTGCCTCGGCTGCCGAGGATCGGGCTGGGGTCGGCGTGGCTCGAGGGTCGGCGATCCGCACGGTGCGGTCGTGGGGGCAGCTGACGTGTGCTGCTCGGGCGGGTCGCAGCGGCGAGCAGTACGTCCCGGCTGTCGCTGGGACGCTCCGGTACTTCTCGGCGCGCGGTGCGGCCTCGCCACCGAGCCCTGGTGATCACCCGCACGGTGGGGTGCTGGGGCAGCCGCCAGGTGCTGCTCGGGCGCGGGTCGCCCGACGGGTGATGGGCCGGCTGAGGCCGGTGCGGCGCGGGGACCGCCGATCCGCACAGCGCGGTCGTGGGGGCAGCTGCCGTGTGCTGCTCGGGCGGGTCGCAGGCGGCGAGCAGTACGTCCCTGCTGCTGCGGTGACCGTCTGGTACTTCTCGGGTGCGAGGCCGACCGTCAGCGCAGCTCGAGGTCCAGCGATCCGGTGATCCTCACCTCGCGCAGCGTGCCCTCGCCGGTGTCGAGCACCCGGACGGTGCCGTCGGCGGTCCACCCGGCGGCCTCGTAGAAGCTGCGGGAGGCGGTGTCGGCCTCGGGCACCCACGCCAGGCCGTAGCGGGCGCCCTCGGCGCGCAGGGCGGCCGCGGCGGCGGCGAGGAGCCGGCCGCCGTGGCCGCGGCGGCCCCAGCGCGGCTCGACGAGCAGTGCGCCGATCTCCGCCCACGCCTCCGGGCCGAGCGTGGGGGCGGACGGCGCCACCGCGCCCTCCGGTTCGACTGCGGGGGCGGCCGCGCAGAACCCGACCGTCCACGTGCCCTCGGTGGCGAGCAGGACGTGGTGGCCGTTGCCCGCCTCGACGGCCGCGGCCCAGGCGGCGCGGGCCGCGGGGGAGCGCAGGCCGGCCAGCGCCTCGGCGGGCACGAGCCCGGCGTAGGCGGTGGTCCAGGTGTCGGACTGGATGCGCACGATCTCGTCGACGTCCTCGGGCGTCGCGGGTCGGACGGCGGCGGTGGCCATGCCCCCATCCAAGCTCACGCCTCGGCGCACGGCGCAGGCGCCCGGATCGTCGGGGGGGCCTGGCAACATCCTGGGCGTGACGTCCACCGTCGAGACGATCGGTCCCGCCGCCGCGCGCCGGGCGGCGCTGGCCGCCCAGGGGTTCGCCGACCCGCCGCCGTCGGGCCCGCCCACGCGCCGCCACCTGGCCCGCGTGCTCGACCGGGTGCGCCTGCTGCAGCTCGACTCCGTCAACGTCGCGGTGCGGGCCCACTACATGCCGGTGTTCAGCCGGCTCGGCCCGTACGACCCCACGCTCGTCGACGACGCCGCGTGGGCCCACTCGGCGCGCCGGCCGCGGCTGCTGGTGGAGGCGTGGGCGCACGAGGCGAGCCTGGTGCCGGTGCAGGAGTGGCCGCTGCTGTGGTCGGGGGCCTTCCGCGATCGGTGGTGGCGCACCTACCAGCCTGTGGTCGACCGGCATCCGTCCCTGGTGGACGACATCATGAGCGCCGTCAAGGAGCTGGGCCCGATCGGCGCGGGTGCTCTGGAGAAGGCGCTCGAGGCGCCCACCCGCCCGCGGCCGCCGGGTGCGTCGTGGTGGGAGCGGTCGGACGTCAAGCGGATCTGCGAGTACCTGTTCGGCACCGGCGCGCTCACCACGGGCGCCCGCCGCCACTTCCAGCGGCTCTACGACCTGCCCGAGCGTGTGCTCCCGCCGTCGGTGCTCGCCACGCCGGTGCCGAGCGCGCAGGAGGCGGCGCGCACGCTCCTGCGGGGCGCGGCGACGGCGCTGGGGGTGGCCACCGAGCCGGAGCTGCGCGACTACTACCGCCTCGCCCCGGCCCACAGCCAGGCGGCGGTGGCCGAGCTGGTCGAGGCGGGCGAGCTGGAGCAGGTGCAGGTGCGCGGCTGGGACCGGCCCGCCTACCGGGTGCCGGGCGCCCGCGTGCCGCGCCGGATCACCGGGCGGGCGCTGCTGTGCCCGTTCGACCCGCTGGTCTGGGAGCGGGCGCGCACGGAGCGGATGTTCGGGTTCCACTACCGGATCGAGATCTACGTGCCGGAGCCGAAGCGGCAGTACGGCTACTACGTGTTCCCGTTCCTGCTCGACGGCGAGCTGGTGGCCCGCGTCGACCTCAAGGCCGACCGCGTCGCAGGCGTGCTGCGGGTGCCGGGGGCGTTCGCCGAACCCGGGGTCGACGAGCGGCGGGTGGCCGCGGAGCTCGCGGCGGAGCTGCAGGTGATGGCCGGCTGGCTCGGCCTCGACGGCGTCGAGGTGGGGGAGCGGGGCGGGCTGGCGGCTCCGCTGCGGCGCGAGAGCGCCGGCGCACACGTGTAGGCCGCCCGCACACCGGCGACTGGTGTGCGAGCGGCCCTCCTGCACCGACCACGGCCTCCCGGGCTCCCCTTTCCCGGTCCCCCCGGCCGCGGTCGGGCAGGTACGTCAGGCGGGCACCGCCGCGCGGGCCACGAGGACGTCGCCGCTGCCGGTGCGCCCGCGCACCTGCACGGCCGGCGCCTTCGCCGGTGCCTCGTCGGCGATCTCGAGGTCGCTGTGCGCCGAGCCGGAGCCGGACGCGAGGTCGAGCTCCGCGCCCACGCCGGGGTGGATGCCGACGCGGACGGTGCCGGACCCGGAGGTGAGCTGCAGGTCGCCGCTGCGGGCGTCGGAGATCGTGATGTCACCCGACCCGGTGCGCAGGCGGACGTCGCCCGCCACCTCGCCGAGCACCACGTCGCCGCTGCCGGTCTTGATCTCGGCCGGGCCGCCGGTGGCGGCCGCCCGGATCGCACCGGAGCCGGTGCGCAGCCGGGTGCGCCCGGTGACGGGTCCGAGGTCGATCGCGCCGGAGCCGGTGGTGACGTCGGCGTCGCCGTCGACGGCGTCGAGCGTGGCGTTGCCGGAGCCGGTGCGCACGCCGGCCCAGCCGGCCCGCCCGGTGGCGCGCACGTCGCCCGCGCCCACGCGGGCCGCGAGCCGCGAGCGCGTGGGCGCCCACACGGTGATCGCGATCGGCACCACCCGCAGCGGCAGCTCCTGCGAGGAGCGCACCACGAGCCTGCGGCTGCCCTCCGACCAGCTGATCTCGGCAGCCGACACGGCGTCGACGGCGAGCTGGTCGGGGTCGCCGCTGAGGCCGCTGCCGGTGGCGGTGCCCAGCCAGTTGATGATGCCGGACAGCCCCTGGGTCCAGGTGTTGTTGGCCGTGGGGTCGTGGCGCACCTCGACGCGGACCTCGCCCCCGCTCTCGGGGAGGTCCTCGAGGTGCACGCGCACGCGGCCGAGGTCGGTGGCCAGTTCCAGCTCCGCGGGCCCGTCCACCGGCCAGCTCTGCTGCCGGACGAGGCCGGGGCCGGGGTCGTCCTTCGAGAAGTTGATGTCGGACTCGCTCATGCTCGTCACCCCTCCACCCAGCCGCGCAGGCGCTTGCCGTCACGGTCGCGGTCGCGTGTGCGCTGGCCGTGGTGGCCCGGCTTGCGGTGCCCCGCCAGCGCCCCCTGCACGGCCTGCGCCACCCACGCGTTGAGCGACACGCCCTGTGCTGCCGCGGCCTGTTCTGCCTGGTTCTTGATCTGCTCGACGAGGCGCAGCGTGATGCGGCTGATGTCCCCGCCGTCGGGGCCCCGGAAGTCGCCGAACCCGCGGAAGGGCGGGTCCGGGTCGGGGCCGGGTTCGGCGCTCTCGTCGCGGCTCACGGCCACGCGGACGTCGCGGCCGTCGAGGCGCACCTCCACCACCCGGTCCCCGAGCGCGGCGGTGACCTCCGCCGCGAGGTCGGAGAGGGCGTTCATGAGGGCGAGCCGCGCCGCCGGCTCGATGGCGGCGCCGAGCAACGCGCCGGTGCGCTGCGTCTGCTCGTCGCCCGCGGCGGC
Source organism: Pseudonocardia zijingensis (assembly GCF_042657305.1). Lineage (NCBI taxonomy): Bacteria > Bacillati > Actinomycetota > Actinomycetes > Pseudonocardiales > Pseudonocardiaceae > Pseudonocardia > Pseudonocardia zijingensis. The sequence goes on from NZ_JBHSKO010000031.1 coordinate 7,458, forward strand.
GGCGGACGCGAGGTCCTCGCGCAGCTGCTGCACGTACTGGCTCAGGTCCATGACGCCACTATGGCGTCACAGGTGACGTCAGTCAAGAAAGTCGTGACGCTGTCGGCGATGTCACCGCGACCCCGCTTACGCTGCTGGCCATGCCGCAGCACGTGCCCCCGCGGGTCCAGCTCGTCGCCAAGACCGAGTTCCTGCCGCCCGCGGACGTGCCGTGGAGCACCGACGCCGACGGTGGCCAGGCGCTCGCCGAGTTCGCCGGCCGGGCCTGCTACCAGTCGTGGTCGAAGCCGAACCCGGCCACCGCCACCAACGCCGGCTACCTGCGCCACATCCTCGAGGTGGGGCACCTGTCGGTGCTCGAGCACGGCACGGTGAGCTTCTACATCACGGGCGTCTCGCGCTCGCTCTCCCACGAGCTGATCCGGCACCGCCACTTCTCCTACAGCCAGCTCTCCCAGCGCTACGTGCCCGAGCGCGACGCCGCGATGGTCGAGCCGGACGTCATCGCGGAGGACCCCGAGCTGCACGACCTGTTCACCGAGGCCGCGGCGGCGTCGGTCACGGCGTACGAGAAGTTGCTGGAGGGCCTGCAGAAGCGCTTCGCCGACGTCCCGGACGCCACGCTGCGCCGCAAGCAGGCCCGGCAGGCGGCGCGCGCGATCCTGCCCAACGCCACCGAGACCCGCATCGTCGTCACCGGCAACTACCGCGCGTGGCGCCACTTCATCGGCATGCGGGCCACCGAGCACGCCGACGTCGAGATCCGTGCGCTCGCGATCGAGTGCCTGCGCCAACTGCAGCGCGAGGTGCCCAACGTGTTCCGCGACTTCGAGATCGGCGAGCTCGACGACGGCACGGAGATCGCGTCCAGCCCGTTCGTCACCGAGGGGTAGCGGGATTCCCGATACCGCGATCCCGTGTGCCACGATCCGTGACCAGGTGGTCGACGGGGGGTCACGTGGCGCGGCACGAGGGGTCGATGGTCCGGCGGCGGGTGCTGGCCCGGCAACTGAGGGCACTGCGCGAGGACGCCGACCTCACCCTGGAGCAGGCCGCGCCGAAGCTGGACTTCTCGGTGAGCAAGCTGTCCCGCATCGAGAACGCCCAGGTGCTGATCGACGTGCACTGGGTCAAGAGCATGCTCGACCTCTACGACGTGGGCGGGGCACGGTGGACCGAGCTGGTCGAGCTGGCCCGGGAGGCCCAGCAACCCGGGTGGTGGCGCGCCTACGGGCTGGGCAACGTCAGCTACATCGCCTTCGAGACCGAGGCCTCGCACGTCAAGGTCTTCACGCTCGGCTACGTGCCCGGCCTCCTGCAGACGGCCGACTACGCGCGGGCGTTGATGCGGGCCGTCCCCGTGCGGCGCACCGGCCAGCAGCTGGAGAACGAGGTCGCCGCCCGCCTGTACCGCCAGCAGCGGCTGAGGTCGGCCGAGCACCCGCTGGAGCTGGAGTCGGTGATCGACGAGGCGGTGCTGCACCGCCCGGTCGGTGGGCCGGAGGTCCTGCGGGAACAGCTCGCGGAGCTCGTCGCCGCGGCCGAGCTGCCGACCGTGACGCTGCGGGTGCTGCCCCTGGCCGCCGGCGCGCACGCCGCACTGGCCTCGGAGTTCAACATCCTGACCTTCGACGGCCTGGACGAACCCGACATGGCCTACGTCGAGCACACCCTCGGGGCACTGAGTCTCGACAAGGAAGGCGACGTCGCGCGGGCTAGGCTGACGTTCGAGCGCCTCGTGTCGCAGGCGCTCGACCCGGCCCGGTCGCTGGACCTGATCCGCGAACTGGCCGGGGGGTGAGCCCGTCCGAAGGGGAGATGTCCGTGGGCGACGACGAGCTCCGCTGGTTCACGAGCAGCTTCAGCGGCGGCAACGGTGCCAACTGCGTCGAGGTGGCGTTCCTGCCCGGCGCGGTCGCGGTCCGCGACACCAAGGACCGCACCCGGCCGTCGCACCGGCACTCCGCCGCGGGCTGGGCGGAGTTCCTGGCCGCCGTACGAGCGGGTGAGTTCGACCGCTGAGCCGCCGGGGCGGCAGTAGGGTCGGATCATGAGCCTTGCGAGCCGGGAACGCGCCGCGCTGAGCGACGAGGTGCTCCGCGTGGGCCCGGACCACCCCACGCTCTGCGCCGGCTGGACCACCCGCGACCTGCTCGCCCACCTGCTCGTCCGCGAGCGCCAGCCCCTGGCCGCGCCCGGCATCCTGATCAAGGCGTTCGCCGGGGTCACGGAGCGGGCGATGGACGAGTACCGCTCCATGCGCTGGGAAGACGCCGTCGCGATGTTCCGGGGCGGCCCGCACTCGTGGTCGCCGATGCGGTTCGAGCGCGTCGACGCCGCGGCCAACGGCGTGGAGTTCTTCGTCCACCACGAGGACGTGCGGAGGGGCGAGCCGGGGTGGGAGCCGCGCCCCGCCGACCCCGAACGCGACAACGAGCTGTGGGCCGGCGCCCGGCGCATCGGGATGCTGCTGCGCCGCAGCCCGGTGGGTGTGGTGCTGGAGCGTCCCACCGGGGAGCGGCAGGTGGTGAAGACCGGCGCCGGCGTCGTCACGGTGGTGGGGGAGCCGGGGGAGATCCTGCTGTTCGCGTTCGGGCGCGACGCCGTCCGCGTCGAGGTGCAGGGCGAGCCCGACGACGTCGCGGCGTTCCGGGCCGCACCGCGCGGTGTCTGACACGCGCGTCGTGCGGGACAGGAGGGGTTCCCGCCGGAGGCCCCGGGGTACCGTCGACACATGAGCCCCACCGCCCAGCCGGGCCGCCCGTTCGGCCGCGTGCTGACCGCCATGGTCACCCCCTTCGACGCCGACGGCCGGCTGGATCTCGCCAAGACCGAGGAGCTGGCCACCCACCTCGTCGATCTCGGCAACGACGGGCTCGTCGTCAACGGCACCACCGGTGAGGGCCCCACCACCACCGACGAGGAGAAGTCGGAGGTGGTGCGGGCGGTCGTGAACGCGGTGGGCGACCGCGCCACCGTGGTGGCGGGTGCGGGCACCTACGACACCGCCCACAGCATCCACCTCTCGCGGGCGGCGGAGAAGGCGGGAGCCCACGGGTTGCTGCTGGTCACGCCGTACTACTCGCGGCCGCCGCAGACCGGGCTCGTCGCGCACTTCACGGCGGTGGCCGACGCCACCGACCTGCCGGTGATGCTGTACGACATCCCGCCGCGCAGCGTGATCCCGATCGAGGTCGAGACCCTGCAGCGGCTCTCGGAGCACCCCCGGATCGTGGCGGTCAAGGACGCGCGCAACGACCTGCGCGTCGGCACCGAGGTGCTCGCCACCACCACGCTCGCCTACTACTCCGGCGACGACCCGGTGAACCTGCCGTGGCTGTCGGTGGGGGCGGTCGGGTTCGTCAGCGTCATCGGGCACGTCGTGGCCAACCGGCTGCGCGAGCTCCTCGACGCCTACGAGGCCGGCGACGTCGACCGCGCGCGCAACCTGCACTACGCCACGCTCCCGGTGATCCGGGCGATGGGCCGGGTGGGCGGCGTCATCTTCGCCAAGGCGGCGATGCGGCTGCGCGGGGTCGACGTCGGCGACCCGCGCCTGCCCCTGCCCGCCGCCACCGAGGACCAGGTCAGCGTCATCGCCAACGACCTGCAGGCCGCCGGCATCGCGCTCGCCGACCACCAGGGCATCGACGACCACGGCCAGGGTGCCCTCGGCGCACGGGCCGCCGCCGACCTCGGCGCCGAGGTGGCCTACCACTGACCAGCACGAACGAAAAGGAACCAGCTTGAGTCGTCCCCCCGCACGGTCCGACCGGCCCCGGTCCGACCGTCGCTCCCGGCCGCCCCGGCGCGACCGCTCCCGCCCGCCGGCTCCCGCGCCGGAGGAGGTCAACCGCGCGGAGCTGCCGTCGAACCCGCCACCGGCGCTGCCCGACGGCGGCCTGCGCGTCGTCGCGCTCGGTGGCATCGGCGAGATCGGCCGCAACATGACCGTGTTCGAGTACGGCGGCCGGCTGCTCGTCGTGGACTGCGGGGTGCTGTTCCCCTCGGAGGACGCGCCCGGCGTCGACCTGATCCTGCCCGACTTCCGGGCCATCGAGGAGCGGCTCGACGACATCGACGCGCTCGTGCTCACCCACGGGCACGAGGACCACATCGGCGCCGTGCCGTTCCTGCTGCGCCAGCGGCCGGACCTCACGATCGTCGGGTCGCGGTTCACGCTCGCGCTCGTGGCCGCCAAGTGCAAGGAGCACCGCCTCACCCCGCACCTGCTCGAGGTGAAGGAGGGGGAGCGGCTGCACCACGGCACGTTCGACTGCGAGTACTTCGCCGTCAACCACTCGATCCCGGACGCGCTCGCGGTGGCGATCCGCACCCCGGCCGGGCTGGTGCTGCACACGGGCGACATCAAGCTCGACCAGCTCCCGCTCGACGGCCGCCTCACCGACCTCGCCGGCTTCTCCCGGCTGGGCGACGAGGGCGTCGACCTGTTCCTCGTCGACTCCACCAACGCCGACGTCCCCGGCTTCGTGATCTCCGAGCGGGAGATCGGCCCGGTGCTCGACGGGGTGTTCCACCGCGCCGACGCCCGGATCATCGTGGCCTGCTTCGCCAGCCACGTGCACCGCGTGCAGCAGGTGCTCGACGCCGCCGTGGCCCACGGGCGGCGCGTCTGCTTCGTCGGCCGGTCGATGGAACGCAACATGGGGCTGGCCGCCGACCTGGGCCTGCTCAACGTGCCCGAGGGTTTACTCGTCGACATCGACGACGCGATGGAGCTGCCCGACTCCGAGCTGGTGATCGTCTCCACCGGGTCGCAGGGCGAGCCGCTCTCGGCGCTCGCGCGCATGGCTCGCGGCGACCACCGCTCGGTGCGGATCCGCCCCGAGGACACGATCATCCTCGCCAGCTCGCTCATCCCGGGCAACGAGACAGCCGTGTTCGCCGTGATCAACGGGCTCACCCGGCTCGGGGCCACCGTGGTGCACCAGGGCACGGCCAAGGTGCACGTGTCCGGGCACTCCCCGGCCGGTGAGCTGCTGTTCCTCTACAACGCCGTGCGGCCGAGCAACGTCATGCCGGTGCACGGCGAGTGGCGCCACCTGCGGTCCAACGGTCGGCTCGCGGTGCAGACCGGTGTCCCGGAGGACGCGGTGGTGCTCGCCGAGGACGGCGTGGTCGTCGACCTGGTGGACGGCCGCGCGTCGATCACCGGGCGCGTCGAGGTGGGCCGGGTGTACGTCGACGGGCTCGAGGTCGGCGACATCGGCGAGAGCACCCTCGCCGACCGGCTGGTGCTCGGCGAGGGCGGGTTCATCTCGATCACGGTGGCGGTCGACGCCAACACCGGCCGGGCTGTCTCGTCGCCCAAGCTGTCCGGCCGCGGGTTCTCCGACGACCCCAAGGCGCTCGACGCCGTGCTGCCGCTGGTGGAGGAGGAGCTCTCCCGCACCGAGGCCGAGGCCATCACCGACACCCACCGCATCGCCCAGTCCGTGCGCCGGGTGGTGGGGCGCTGGGTGGGGGAGACCTACCGCCGCCGGCCGATGATCGTGCCGACGGTGATCGCGGTCTGAGCGGTGCTCGCCGAGCGCACGCGGGCGCCCCTCGAGCCGAGCGCCGCGATCGAGCGGTTCCTCGCCTCGTCAGGGCTGCCCGCCCCCTACCTCGTGCTCGACCCGGCGGTGGTGGCCGACCGGTACGCGCAGCTGACACGCGCGCTGCCCGACGCCGCGATCCACTACGCGGTGAAGGCCTGCCCGCACCCCGAGGTGCTCGCGTGCCTTGCGGCGCTGGGTAGCGCGTTCGACGTGGCGAGCCCGGCCGAGGTGCGGCTCGCGCTCGACGCGGGGGCCCACCCGGACCGGCTCTGCTACGGCAACCCGGTCCGCGGCCCGGCCGACGTGGCCGCGGCCCACGCCGCCGGGGTGCGCCGGTTCGTCACCGACAGCGCCGAGGACGTGCGGCTGCTCGCCGCGCACGCCCCCGGGGCGCGCGTGCTCGTGCGGCTGCTCGTGTCCGATGACGGGTCGGCCACACCGTTCGCCGCCAAGTTCGGGGCGGCCCGCGACGAGGCGGTCGCCCTGCTCGCCGCCGTCGGCGACGCCGGGCTGGTGGCCGAGGGCGTGGCGTTCCACTGCGGGTCGCAGCAGGTGCGGCCCGACGCGTTCGCCGCGGCCGCCCGCGAGGCGCTGGACGTCGCCGCGGCCGCCGGGCTGCGCCGCCCCGTGCTGGACGTGGGCGGCGGCTTCCCCGTGGCCTACCGCGACCCCGTGCCGGAGATCGAGGCGTTCGCCGCCGCGATCCGCGACGCCGCACCGGACGTGCCGCTCCTGCTCGAACCCGGCCGGCTGCTCGTCGCCGAGGCCGGGGTGATCCGGTCCACGGTGCTGCGCGTGTCGCGCCGGCCCGGCGTCGACGCGCGCCGCTGGGTGTACCTCGACGTCGGCCGCTACTCCGGGCTAGCCGAGACCGAGGGGGAGGCCATCGCCTACCGCCTGCGCGTTCCCGGCCGCACGGGCCCCTGCGAGGCCGTGGTGCTGGCCGGGCCCACCTGCGACGGCGACGACGTGCTCTACCGGCGCACCCCCTGCCCGCTGCCGCTGTCCCTGGCCGCGGGCGACGCCGTGGACCTGCTCGCGGCGGGCGCCTACACCGCCTCCTACGCCTCGGTCGGGTTCAACGGCATCCCGCCGCTGCCCGTCCACATCGCCCGATGACCGGCCGCGAGGTGGTGGAGGTGATCGGTGCCGGGCTCACCCGGCACTGGCGGCTCGACGCCGTGCACGCCGAGGTGCGCACCCCGTACCAGCAGGTGCTCGTGGCCGAGACCGCCCACGGCACCACCCTCTTCTGCGACGAGGAGCGGCAGAGCGCCGCGGCCACCCAGCTCGTCTACCACGAGGCGATGTTCCTGCCCGCCGCGCTGCTGGCCGCCCGCCGCGAGCGGGTGCTCGTGATCGGGTCGAGCGAGGGCGTGGTGTCCCAGCTCGCCGTGGCCGCCGGGGCGCAGCTCGTCGACCACGTCGACATCGACCCGGACTGCGTCCGCCTCTGCGCCACGCACCTGCCCTACGGCTACACGCCCGACGAGCTCGCCGCCGCCGAACGGCACGACGGCCCCGTGCGCGTGCACTACGGCGACGGGCTGGCGTTCGTCTCTGAGACCGCGCAGCGCTACGACGTCGTGGTGGTCGACCTGCCCGACGAGCGGCCCGACGACCCCGACGCCCAGCTCAACCGCCTCTACAGCACCGACTTCCTGCGCCGCTGCGCGCAGGTCCTCACCGACGGCGGGGTGGTCACGAGCCAGGCCGGCAGCCCCGCGTTGTGGCGCAACGCCACCCTGCGCGCCGCGCACGACCGGTTCCGCGAGGTGTTCGACCAGGTCGTGCCGTACGTCAGCGACGAGCACGAATGGGTGTTCCTCAGCGGCCGGGCCGGTGGTGGTCCGGACCCCGTCGGCGAGATGGTCCGGCGGCTGGACGAGCTCCCCGTCCCGCCCGGCACGCTCGACGCGGAGGCCCTGCGCTCCCGCTCGGTGCTCCCGTTCGCCCTGCGGCGCGGCTGACGACGCGCACACCCGGCTGCAACCGGTGTGCCGGCGCTACGTGTGAGCGCTCGGACGGGGTCGGTGGAGGCGTCGCCGTGGCGGCGACGCTGTGGCACACGATTTCGGCGCTGGCACACAACCTCGGTCGTTCGCGCATCGGTTGCAGTCGGTGTGTCGGCGCCACAAGTGGTGTGTGAGCGCCCAGAGGAGCCGAGTGCAGTCGGGCCCCGCCGGCCGGCACACCGACTTCGACGCTCGCACACCACCCCGGGCACTCACACACCGACTGCAACCGGTGTGCCGGCGCTACAGGTGGTGTGTGAGCGGCCGGTCGAGGTCGATGGAGGCGTCGCCGTCGGCGGCGATCAGCGGCTGGGCAGCCCCCATCGATTTCGGCGCTGGCACATCACCTCGGTCGTTCGCGCATCGGTTGCAGTCGGTGTGTCGGCGCTACAGGTGGTGTGTGAGCGGCCGGTCGAGGTCGGCGCAGTCGGGCCCCGCCGGCCGGCACACCGACTTCGACGCTCGCACACCACCCCGGGCACTCACACACCGACTGCAGTCGGTGTGCCGGCTCGAGAGGTGGTGTGTGAGGGCCTGGAGGGGCCAGCGCCGGCGTCTCCGTCGGCTGGCACATCACCTTGGTCGCTCACACATCGGCTGCAACCGGTGTGTCGGCACCACAAGTGGTGTGTGAGCGGCGGAGGAGCCGAGCGCAGTCGGGCCCCGCCGCCTGGCACACCGACTTCGACGCTCGCACACCACCCCGGGCACTCACACACCGACTGCAACCGGTGTACCGGCACCACAAGCGGTGTGTGAACGCCCGGACGAGCGCGGCCCTAGCCGGCCACCCCCCGGTCGACCTGGGTCGTCTCCACCCGGCACGGCCCGAGCTTCGCGGCGAACTTCTCCACCACCGGCAGGGGCGACACCGGGCCGCAGGTGAACGCGTCGATCAGCATCGTGCGCCGCTCGGGCCACGTGTGCAGCGACGCGTGCGACTCGGCCAGCACCACCATGACGCTCAGGCCGTGCGGGGTGAACTCCTCCACCAGCGTGCGCCGGACCGTGGTGCCCGCCTCGTGCAGCGCGTCGCGGAACGCGGCGACGAGGAACTCCGGCTCGAAGGCTGACGGGTCCGCCACGTCGGTGACGTCGGCGAGGACGTGCACACCGAGCCGCGGGGGGAGACTCACCTGAGGGCTCACCCCGACAGTGTCACCATTCGACGGCGCCGGCGACCTGGCGGGTGGCGACGTTGAGCCGGTTCCACAGGTTGATCATGGAGATGGCCAGCACGAGCGCCCCGAGGGACTGCTCGTCGTAGTGGCGGGCGGCCTCGTCCCAGATGTCGTCGGGCACGGGGTCGGGGAGGTCGCCGATGCGCGTGACGGCCTCGGCCAGGGCGAGCGCCGCCCGCTCCCCGGCCGTGAAGAACGGCGCGTCGCGCCAGCCCGCGAGCACGGCGATCCGGTCGTCGGACTCGCCCGCCCGCCGCGCCATCCGGGCGTGGCCGAGCAGGCAGCTGCCGCACCCGTTGATCTGGCTGACGCGCATGTCGACGAGCTCGAGGGTGCGGCGCGGCACCCCGGCCCCGAGGACGGCGCGGGCGAGCGCCTGCAGGGCGGGCCCGGCGCCCTCCACGAGGAACGTGGGGTGCGCGATGCGGGGTTCGAGGGTGACGGGTTCGGACGTGGTGACTGTCATGCCCGTCCGACGACGCAGCGGCGCGGAACGTCAGGCCACGGCCCGCCCCAGCGCCGCGACGGCGAGGTCGAGCTCCTCCTCGCCGATCGTCAGGGCGGGGCGGAACCGGATGGACCGCTCGCCGCCGCCGAGCACGAGGACCTTCTCGTCGCGGTGCAGCCGGGTCAGGGCCGCGTCGCGCGCTTCGGGCGTGGGCAGGTCGACCGCGACGAACAGGCCGCGGCCCCGCACGTTGTCGATCCCCGGGATGGAGGCGAGCCCGTCGAGCAGCCGCTTGCCGAGCACCGCGGCCCGCTCGACCAGGCCCTCGGACTCGATGACCTCCAGGTAGCGGCGCGAGCGCACCATGTCGGCCAGGTTGCCGCCCCAGGTGGAGTTGATGCGCGACGACACGCGGAACACGTTGTCGGGCACCTCGTCCACCCGGCGGCCGGCCATGATGCCGCAGACCTGCAGCTTCTTGCCGAACGCGACGACGTCGGGCGCCACGCCCAGCTGCTGGTAGGCCCACGGGGTGCCGGTCATGCCCCCGCCGGTCTGCACCTCGTCGAGCACGAACAGGGCGTCGTGCTCGTGGCAGAGCCGCTGCATCGCCTGCAGGAACTCGCCGCGGACGTGGTTGTCGCCGCCCTCGCCCTGGATGGGCTCGGCGATGAAGCAGGCGATGTCGTGCGGGTGCGCGGCGAACGCCTCGCGGGCCTGCGCCAGTGCCCGTTCCTCGGCGGCCGCGACCGCGGCGACGTCCATCGGGAAGTGGATCGCCGGCACGTCGATGCGCGGCCAGTCGAACGTCGGGAACAGCGCCGTCTTGCGGGGGTCGGTGTTGGTGAGCGAGAGCGTGTAGCCGCTGCGGCCGTGGAACGCCTTGCGCAGGTGCAGGACCTTCGTGCCGAGGTGGTCGGGCCGCCCGTGCATGGCGTTGTGGCGCCGCTTCCAGTCGAAGGCCGTCTTGAGCGCGTTCTCGACGGCCAGCGCGCCGCCCTCCACGAGGAACAGGTGGGGCAGGGCGGGGTCGCCGAGCACCCGCTCGAACGTCTCGACGAACCCGGCCATCTGCGTCGTGTAGATGTCGGAGTTCGACGGTTTGTTCACCGCCGCCTCGGTGAGCTCGGCGAGGAACGCCGGGTCGTCGGCGAGCGCCGGGTGGTTCATGCCCAGCGGGGCCGAGGCGAAGAAGCTGAACAGGTCCAGCCACCGGGTGCCGTCGCGGGCGTCGCGCAGCCACGACCCGCGGCTGGCCTTCGTGTCGAGGACGAGGTCGAAGCCGTCCACGAGCATGTGCCGGCGCAGCGTCTCGTGAACGCGGTCGGGGGTGACGGTCATCCTCGAAGTGTCCGTTCGGTGATCGTCGGCTCGCAGCGCGTCAACCGTCGGTAGCGCCGACGGCGTGCCACGATGTGCGCCGTGGCGCCGACGGATCGTCAGCTCGACGAGCTCGACCACCGCGTGCTGGCCCACCTCGTGGCCGACGGCCGTGCGTCGATGGCCGAGCTCGGGCGGGCGGTCGGGCTCTCCCGCACGGCCGTGCTCGCCCGGGTGCAGCGCCTCGAGCGGGCCGGCGTGATCCGCGGGTACCGCGCCGACGTGGCCCTGCCCGGTGCCGCGGCCGCGCACCGCGCCCGCGTGGGCATCGTCGTGCGCACCGCGGACGTCGCCGGGTACGTCCGCAGGCTCTCCACCTTGCCCGGGGTGACCGAGATCGAGACCGTGACGGGGGAGTACGACCTGATGGTGCTGGTCACGGCGCCGAGCGCGGGCGAGCTCGACGCCGTGCTCGACGGCATCCAGGGGTGGCGCGAGACCGTGCGGACGACCACGTGGGTGGTGCTCACGCGCTACCGGTGAACGGGTGTCGGTCACCGGACCGGGGGGTTCTCCCCGATAACGTGGGACGCATGGCAGGACGGACGACCGCCGGCGGCGGCAGGCGCACCGCGCCGATCACCGGGGCAGCGTCGTCGGGCCGGTCCTCGCGGCGCAAGCCCGCGTCCCGGTCCACCGCGCGTGGCCGGTCCGGGTCCACCCGCCGGGCACCGGCGCGCAGGCAGCCCGACCTGATCGACCGCGGCATCGACGGCGTGGGCCGCGGCATCGCGCGGTTCGGCCGGTCCCTCGGGCGCGCCGTCGGGCGCACGCGCGAGCTCGACCCCGCCCACCGTCGCGACGGCCTGGGCGTGGCGCTGCTCGTGCTCGGCGTGGTGGCGGCGGCCGGCATCTGGTGGGGCGCGGGCGGCCCGGTGGGCAATTGGCTCTCCGGCGCGGTCGCCGCCGTGGTGGGACGCGGCGCCGTGGTGCTCCCCGTCATCGTGGTGGCGGTCGGGGTGCTGCTCATGGCCTCGCGCCCGCACCCGGAGTCGCGCCCGCGGGTGGCCGTGGGCTCGCTGCTGCTCGCGCTCGGAGTCCTCGGCCTCGTGCACATCGCGGCCGGCAGGCCGGACGAGCCCGCCCAGTGGGCGCAGGGCGGCGGCGCGATCGGCTACGTGGCCGCCACCCCGCTCGCCACCGGCTTGACGTCGTGGGTGGCGGTGCCGGTGCTCGTGCTCCTGTCCGGCTACGCGTTCCTGGTGCTCACCGGCACCCCGGTGCGCGAGGTGCCCAACCGCGTCCGGCGGCTCACCGGGCAGGCCGTCGAGGAGCCCGCCCCGGCCGCCGAGGAGAGCGCCGAGCCTGCCGCCGAACCGCCGTCGGTGGCGCTGCGGCGCCCGTCGCGGCGCCGGCAGGCCTCCCGGGTGGCCGACGTCTACCGCGACGACCCGGACGACACCCCCGACGCCCTCGACCCGCCCGCACAGGAAGAAGCGCCCGCACCGCCGAAGCGCAAGCCCGCCGCGGTGCAGGCCACCCCGCCCGCCGACCCCGAGCCCGAGGGCGCGGTGGGCGAGCAGCTGCGCCTCACCTCGCAGCCGGCCGCCGAGGACGGCGAGCCGTACAAGCTGCCGCCCAGCGACCTGCTGCCCACCGGTCCCGCCCCGAAGACTCGCAGCCGGGCCAACGACGCCATGATCGAGTCGATCAGCGGCGTGCTGGAGCAGTTCAACGTCGACGCCCAGGTCACCGGCTTCACGCGGGGCCCGACCGTCACCCGGTACGAGATCGAGCTGGGCCCGGCCGTCAAGGTCGAGAAGATCACCCAGCTGCAGCGCAACATCTCCTACGCCGTGGCCACCGACAACGTGCGGCTGCTCGCGCCCATCCCCGGCAAGTCGGCCGTCGGCATCGAGGTGCCCAACACCGACCGCGAGATGGTCCGCCTCGGCGACGTCCTGCGCTCCGGCGCCGCCCGCTCCGAGCAGCACCCGCTCGGCATCGGCCTGGGCAAGGACATCGAGGGCCACTTCCTGGTGGCGAACCTCGCGAAGATGCCCCACCTGCTGGTGGCCGGCTCCACTGGCTCCGGCAAGTCGAGCTTCGTCAACTCGATGCTGGTGTCGCTGCTGTCGCGGGCCACGCCCGACGAGGTCCGGATGATCCTCATCGACCCCAAGATGGTGGAGCTCACCCCGTACGAGGGCATCCCGCACCTGATCACGCCCATCATCACCCAGCCGAAGAAGGCCGCCGCCGCGCTCGCCTGGCTGGTGGAGGAGATGGAGCAGCGCTACCAGGACATGCAGGCCAGTCGGGTGCGCCACGTCGACGACTTCAACCGCAAGGTGCGCTCCGGTGAGATCACCGCCCCGCTGGGCAGCGAGCGCGAGTACCGGCCGTACCCGTACATCCTCTGCATCGTCGACGAGCTCGCCGACCTGATGATGACGGCGCCGCGCGACGTCGAGGACGCGGTCGTGCGGATCACCCAGAAGGCCCGCGCCGCCGGCATCCACCTGGTGCTCGCCACGCAGCGCCCGTCCGTCGACGTCGTCACCGGCCTGATCAAGACGAACGTGCCGTCGCGGCTGGCGTTCGCCACGTCCTCGCTCACCGACTCGCGCGTCATCCTCGACCAGCCGGGCGCCGAGAAGCTCATCGGCATGGGCGACGGGCTGTACCTGCCGATGGGCGCGGGCAAGCCGGTCCGCATGCAGGGCGCCTACGTCAGCGACGAGGAGATCTCGAGCGTCGTCGCGTTCACCAAGGAGCAGGCCGAGCCCACCTACACCGAGGGCGTCACCGCGCAGAAGGCCGGCGAGGCCAAGGAGATCGACCCGGACATCGGCGACGACCTGGACGTGCTGCTGCAGGCCGCCGAGCTGATCGTCACCTCGCAGTTCGGGTCCACCTCGATGCTGCAGCGCAAGCTGCGCGTCGGGTTCGCGAAGGCGGGCCGGCTCATGGACCTGCTGGAGACGCGCGGGATCGTCGGGCCGTCGGAGGGGTCGAAGGCCCGCGAGGTGCTCATCAAGCCCGACGAGCTGGAGGGTGCGCTCTTCCTCATCCGCGGCGGTGGCCCGGCCCCGGACGACGAGGACGACTGACCGCGATCAGCCCGGGCGGAGCGCGGCGAACCCGCGGTCGACCAGCTCCGCCCGGTCGGCGTCACCACCGGTGCGCGCCCACTCCTGCGCCGCGGCGTCGAGGATCGCGGTGGCGGCGTTCGTGAGCAGGTCCGCGGTGAAGGTGTCGAGTCCGTGGCGTGCCGCGAGCGCGTCGCGGGCGGCGGTGCGCCACGTCTCCCGCTTCTGGTGCAGCCGCGCGCGCAGGGCGGGTGTGCTCTCGACGAGCCGCCTGCCGTCCGCACCGGCCCCGGCGGAGAAGATCGGTTCCTCCCAGCGGCGCAGCACCTGGTGCAGGCTCTCCCACGGGTCCTCGTCCGCGGGGCGGGCCTCGAGGTCGGCCACCACCCGCTCGACGAGCACCTCGGTGCCGGCGAAGACGGCGTCCTCCTTCGTCGGGAAGTAGCGGAAGAAGCTGCGCTTCGTCATCCCGACGGCCCGGGCGATGTCCTCGACCGTGGTCTCGTCGAACCCGCGCTCGGCGAACAGCGCGACGGCCGCCTGCGCGATCTCGGCCCGGACGGCCCTCCGGGTGCGTTCCCGCAGCGAGTCGGCCATCACCACAGGCTACTTCTCGCCAGCTCTGGACAAAGCTGTCACTTGGTGTCGTAAGGTGATTGCCGATCCGACCGAGGAGGGCACATGCGGGGACGCGTCGTGGTGATCACCGGGAGCACCGGCGGGATCGGCAAGGAGACCGCCCGGGGGCTCGCACGCCACGGCGCGCACGTCGTGCTCGTGGGCCGGGACCCGCGGCGCGGCGCCGCCGCGGCGGCGGAGCTGCGAGCGGACGCGGGTCACAACGCCGTCGACGCGCTCACGGCCGACGTCACGCGGCAGGCCGACCTGCACCGGCTCGCGGCCGAGCTGGGGGAGCGGTACGGCCGGCTTGACGTGCTGGTCAACAACGCCGCGATCGTGCGGGAACGGCGGGAGCTCACCGAGGACGGGGTGGAGGCGATGTTCGCCGCCAACGTCATCGCCCCCTTCCTGCTCACCCACCTGCTGCGGCCCCTCCTGCAGGCCGCGGCGCCTGCGCGGGTCGTCAACGTCACCGGCGCGGTGCCCCGCGGCCGGATCGACCTCGGCAACCTCCAGGGCGAGCGGCGCTACCCGTTCTTCATCAACCAGACGAAGCGGGCCCTGATGGCCATGAGCTACGAGTGCGCCACCCGGCTGCCTGCCGACGAGGTGACCGTCAACGTCGCCTACCCGGGGCACGCGTACACGGACATGAACCGGAACCTGTCCGCCCGGACGTTCCCCGTGGCCGCGCGCCTGCTCGTCCCCCTGCTGAGGCTCGTGCTGCCGGTTCTCTACGGCGGCCGCGCGGCCGAGAAGGCCTCCCGGTCGAGCGTCCGGCTGGCCTCCGACTCCGCCCTCACCGGCGTCACCCGCACCTACCTCGGCCCCGGTGGCCGGCCGGCCACGTGGCCCGCGTGCGCGCTCGACGAGCGCAACCGCGCGGCGATCTGGTCGCTCTGCGAGCGGCTCGCCGGCCGCGTCGCGTCCTGACGCCTGGACGTGCCGCGGCGCGAGCAGCACCTCAGCGTCGCGTCGGCTACCGCGAGGTACTTCTCAGTTCGATCAATGAGCCCGAGGAGTACCTGGCGGCAGTCCCGGGGACCGCGCTGTGCGGCTCGCGCTCGAACCGCCGGTCACGGGCGGGCGAGCCCGGGCCCGGCGTCCACCTTCGGGTTGCGCTCGGCGAGCCAGGCCGTGGCGGGGATGCCGGCGAGGTCGCGGAAGTCGCGGGACAGGTGCGACTGGTCGACGTAGCCGGCCTCCGCGGCCACCTGGGCCAGCGCCGGCCGGTCGGAGGCCAGCAGCCGGTCGCAGGCGCCCTCGAACCGGATCACGCGGGCCGCGGCCTTGGGCCCGAGGCCAGTCTCGTGGCGGAACTTCTCCGCCAGGTACCTGCGGCTCCACCCCACCTCGCGCGCCAGCTCCTCGATGCGAACGTTGCCCCCGGCCTCCACCAGCCGGTCCCAGGTGTAGCCGACCTCGGGCAGCACGCCCCGTTCGCCGCGCCCGCGCCGCAGCAGCGCCGTGAGCTCGGCATCCAGCACGGCGAACCGCTCCGCCCACCCGCTCGCCGACGCGAGCCGGTCCAGCAGCGGGGCCACCCGGCCGGGCAGCAGGTCGGCGAGGTCGACGGTGTCGCCGGCCAGCGCGCCGGCGGGCACCCCGAGCAGGGCGCGGGCGCCGCGCCAGGTGAGCCGCAGCTGCAGGCCTGTCTGCGGGTCGCCCTGCGCGATCCGCGCGGGCGCGTCGTGCAGCCCGCCGACGGCCGCGGTGAACGTGCCCGGCGGCCGGGCGGGATCCGCGTTGCCGAGCACCTCGACACGGCCCTCCACGCAGAACAGGAACGCCAGGTGCGCCGACGCCACGCCCTGGTGCACCGACGGCGGCGTCGCCTCCTGCCGGTACCCCGTGTACGCGCTGACGTACGGGTGCAGCCACGCCGCCGGCGCGCGCCCGCACGTGCGGATCGCGCTCTCGGCGGCGGGTGCGGACACGCCGCGGAGGCTACGCGCGCCCGCCTACAGGTGCAGCAGCATCCGCACGTTGCCCAGCGTGTTCGGCTTCACGTGCGCGAGGTCGAGGAACTCCGCCACGCCCGCGTCGTAGGAACGCAGCATCGCCGCGAAGACGTCCGCGTCCACCGGTGTGCCGTCGATCTCCTCGAACCCGTGGCGGGAGAAGAACTGCTTCTCGAACGTGAGCACGAACAGGCGCTGCAGCCCCAGGTCCCGCGCGCCGGCGATCAGCTCGCGGACGATCGCGTGCCCGACCCCCTGGCCCACCGTGCGCGGGTGCACCGCGACGGTGCGGATCTCCCCGAGGTCCTCCCACAGCACGTGCAGAGCCCCGCAGCCGACCACCTCGCCGTCCAGCTCGGCCACGAGGAACTCCGGCACGGACTCGTAGAGCGTGATCATCTCCTTGGCCAGAAGCACGCGCCCCGCGTACACGTCGACGAGCTCTTTGATGACCCGGACGTCGGCGGTGCGGGCCCGCCGCACGAGTGGTGTCCCCACGACCCGTCAGACTAAAGACCCGCGGCCGATACCCTGGTGCCCGTGCCCGAACCCGACGCTCCGCGGCGTGCTGCCCTGCTCACCCTCGGCTGTGCCCGCAACGAGGTCGACTCCGAGGAGCTCGCCGGCCGCCTCACCGGCAGCGGGTGGGAGCTGGTCGACGCCGACTCCGGCACCGCCGACGTGATCGTCGTCAACACCTGCGGATTCGTCGAGCAGGCCAAGAAGGACTCCATCGACACCCTGCTCGCCGCCTCCGACGCCGCCGCCCCGCGCGGCGCCAAGGTCGTGGCCGTCGGGTGCCTCGCCGAGCGCTACGGCGCCGAGCTGGCCGAGAGCCTGCCGGAAGCCGACGCCGTGCTCGGTTTCGACGCCTACCCCGAGCTCGCCGAACGGCTCGGCGACGTCCTCGGTGGCCACGCTCCTGCCCCGCACGTCCCGGTCGACCGCCGCACGCTCCTGCCGATCTCCCCGGTCGAACGACCCGCCGCCGCGGGCGACGTCGCCGTCCCCGGCCACGCCTGGGTGCCCGACCTCGCGCGCACCCGGCTGTCGGAGGCCCCAGTCGCCCCGCTCAAGCTCGCCTCCGGCTGCGACCGCCGCTGCGCGTTCTGCGCCATCCCGTCGTTCCGCGGCGCGTTCGTCTCCCGGCCGCCGGACGACGTCGTCGCCGAGGCGGCGTGGCTCGGCATGCACGGCGTGCGCGAGCTCGTGCTCGTCAGCGAGAACTCCACGTCCTACGGCAAGGACCTGCCCGGCGGGGCGGGCTCGCTCGCGCGGCTGCTCCCGCGGCTCACCCACGTGCCCGGCATCGACCGCGTGCGCGTGTCGTACCTGCAGCCCGCGGAACTGCGCCCCGACCTCCTCGAGGTCATCGCCACCACCCCGGGCATCGCCCCCTACTTCGACCTGTCGTTCCAGCACGCCAGCCCCGCCGTGCTGCGCCGGATGCGCCGCTTCGGCTCCCGCGAGGACTTCCTCGGCCTGTGCGAGCGGATCCGCGCCCTCGCCCCCGAGGCCGGCATCCGCAGCAACGTCATCGTCGGGTTCCCCGGGGAGACGCAAGCCGACCTGGACGAGCTGGAGGCGTTCCTCATCGGCGCCCGGCTCGACGCCGTGGGTGTGTTCGGCTACTCCGACGAGGACGGCACCGAGGCGGCGGGCTACGACAGCAAGCTCCCGCCGGAGGAGATCTCCCGCCGCGTCGAGCACATCACCTCGCTCGTGGAGGAACTGATGGTCCAGCGCGCCGAGGACCGCGTCGGCACCGAGGTCACCGTGCTCGTCGAGGCCGAGGAGGACGAGGACTTCGAGTGCACGGGGCGCGCCGACCACCAGGCCCCCGAGGTCGACGGGGAGTGCGTGCTCGAACGCGGCTCCGGCCTCGAGGTGGGCGACATGGTGCGCGCCGTCGTCGTCGGCACCGAGGGCGCCGACCTCCTCGTCTCACCGCGCGAGCGGGTACCGCGCTCGGAGCTGGCCACGGCGGGCGCGTCGCGGGGGCCGGGGTGACCTCTGCGCCGGCGAGCCCACCGCCCCTGCTGAACATCGCGAACGTCCTCACGGGTGTCCGGCTCCTGCTGGTGCCGGTCTTCCTCCTGGTGCTGTTCGTGGAGGACGGCACGGACGTGGGCTGGCGGCTGGCGGCCACCGGCGTCTTCGTGCTCGCCGCGATCACCGACCGGTTCGACGGCGAACTCGCCCGCAGCCGCGGCCTCGTCACGGCGTTCGGCACCATCGCCGACCCGATCGCCGACAAGGCCCTCACCGGCTCGGCGCTCATCGGCCTGTCCGTGCTGGCCCAGATCCCCTGGTGGGTCACGATCGTGATCATGGCGCGGGAGCTGGGCATCACCGTGCTGCGGTTCTGGGTGCTGCGCCTCGGCATCATCCCGGCCAGCCGCGGCGGCAAGCTCAAGACGCTGTTCCAGGCCATCGCGATCGGGCTGTTCCTGCTCCCGCTCCCCGAGCTGGTGGGCGCCGCCGATGCGGTGTGGGCGCTGCGCTGGGCCGTGCTCGGCATCGCGATCCTGCTCACCGTCGGCACGGCCGTGGACTACGTGCTGCGCGCGCTGCGGCTGCGGGCCGCGGCCGCCACCGGCTGAGCGCCCGGCCGTGTTCGCCGTGGGCGGACGCGGTAGACCGGTGAAGGCGGCGACGGGCGGGCCCGGAAATCGGTACGGTGATCTCACCGGACCGCGGCTGGTCGGCGGCCGGCGGACGAGGAGGAGGGTCGCATGGCGGTGCTGATGCGAGAGGCGATCGGCGGCAGCCTGCGGCGCGTGCGCACGGCGCGGCGACGCACGTTGCGGGACGTGTCACGGCGTGCGCGGGTGAGCCTGGGCTACCTCTCCGAGGTCGAGCGCGGCCGCAAGGAGCCCTCCAGCGAGCTGCTCGCCGCGATCTGCGAGGCCCTCGACATCGCGCTGCACGACCTGCTCGCCGAGGCCGCGGAGGCCATCGCCGCGGGCACCGTGGCGGCCGAGGCCGCGCGCCTGCGCCGTCCCATCGGGCTGCGCCACATGGACCTGCGCCTCGCCACGGCCGAGGACGAGGGCCCCTTCACCCCGGTGGCCCCCGTCGCACCGGTCGCCCCGGCGTCGCCTCGACGCCCCGCGGCCCCCGTCGCGCTGGCGTCCGCCCGCGCAGCCTGACCGTCCGGATGCGGCGCAACCAGGCGCTGGACCGGTAGCCTGAGGTCGGGGTCGCCCCGACGGCAGCATCCGGATCATCCCCGATATCGTCGCCGATCAGTGGAAGCCGGAGGAATCCGGTGCCACGATGGGGCCCAGCGCGCCCGGCAGGCAGGATGGGCGCGCGGTACGGACGGACGGACAGGCAGCGGCGAGCGCGCCGCACTCGGAGGGCGGAGCAGATGGCCAACGGTTTCACGAAGGCCTGGAAGTACCTGATGGCGCTGTTCTCGTCCAAGGTCGACGAGTACGCCGACCCGAAGGTCCAGATCCAGCAGGCCATCGAGGAGGCCCAGCGGCAGCACCAGGCGCTGTCGCAGCAGGCCGCCGCCGTGATCGGCAACCAGCGACAGCTGGAGATGAAGCTCAACCGGCAGTTGGGCGAGATCGAGAAGCTGCAGGCGTCGGCACGGCAGGCGCTCGTGCTCGCCGACCAGGCGCGCGCAGCGGGCGACGAGGCCACGGCACAGCAGCGTGAGCAGGCCGCGCAGGCGTTCGCCACGCAGCTGGTCACCGCCGAGCAGTCCGTCGAGGACCTCAAGACGCTGCACGACCAGTCCATCCAGGCCGCCGCGCAGGCCAAGCAGGCCGTCGAGCGCAACTCGATGGCCCTGCAGCAGAAGATCGCCGAGCGCACCAAGCTGCTCAGCCAGCTCGAGCAGGCCAAGATGCAGGAGCAGGCCGCGGCTTCCCTCCGGCAGATGACCGAGCTCGCCGCGCCCGGCAGCACCCCCTCGCTGGAGGAGGTGCGCGACAAGATCGAGCGCCGCTACGCCAACGCCCTCGGCCAGGCCGACCTCGCCGCCAACTCGGTGCAGGGCCGCATGCTGGAGGTCCAGCAGTCCACGGTCGACATGGCGGGCGCGAGCCGGCTGGAGCAGATCCGCGCCTCGCTCCACGGCAGCCCGGTGGCCGGCGAGGTCACCGCGGGCGACCAGGCCGCCGCCCCCACTCAGCTGAACAAGCAGCAGCAGCCCGGCACGGCCTGAGGCTCTCGAGCCCGCGCCGGGCGCGGCGAGTCCCGCGTCCTGCGGGGCGAGTCCCGCGTTTCGTGAGGGCGAGTCTCGCGTCCGGACGGGCGAGTTCCGCATCCTGCGGGGTGAATGACGCGTCTGGCCAGCCGAGTCCCGCGTCTTGCGGGGGCGAGTCTCGCGTCAGAGGCGGTGACTCCCGCGTTCTGCCGAGGGCCAGTCTCGCGACGGAGCGGCGAGTCCCGCGTCCTGCGGGGCGAGTCCCGCGGTGGCGTGGCCGAATCCCGCGGCAGTGCCTCCGAACGCGCGTCGGCATGGCCGAGTCTCGCGTCTTGTGCGGGCGGGTCCCCCATCTGCTCACGAACGGCAGGCCCGCGACTCGGGGGATGTCTCCCGTTCCGGCGCACCGAACGCGCGACTCAGCACCCTGAGCGCGGGAGTCGCGCCTGCAGGATGCGGGACTCGCGCATGCGGTGGCGTACTCCGCTGGGTGAATGCGCGACTCCCACGCCGCGGCGCGAGACTCGCCGGGTCGGGGCGGGCTCGCGCCGTGCGTTGCGGGTCTCCTGTGGCGGGGCGGGGGGCTCGCGCCGTCTGTTGCGGGACTCGCGTGGCGAGGTGGGGGGACTCGCCCTGTGCGTTTGCGGGTCTCGCGTGGCGAGGTGGGGGACTCGCCGGGCACAGGGGGCTCACCCTGCGCGTTTGCGGGACTCGCCGGGTGGGGTGGGGGACTCAGCCTGTCTGCGTGCGGGACTCGCGGGTTGTGGTGGGGATGAACAGCATCGCGACCGCGCCGATCAGGGCGGGCACGGCGAAGGCGTAGAAGTTGGCCTCCACACCCCAGCCGGAGGACAGCACGAACCCGCCGTAGAGCGGGCCGAGGATCGCCCCGAGCCGGCCGACCCCGAGCGCCCAGCCCAGCCCGGTGGCGCGCATGTCCACGGGGTAGAAGGCGGCGGTGTAGGCGTTGACGAGGATCGTGGTGCCGATCGTGCACGCGCCGGCGATGCCGACCAGCGTCAGCAGCAGCGGCGTCGGCAGCGGGATGCTGAGCAGGAAGATGCACAGCGCCGCCACGAGGAACATCGCGATGGTGACCGACTTGGAGCCGATCCGGTCGGCCACGGCACCGAGCAGCGGGGTGCCGATGATCGCGCCCAGGTTCAGGACGAGCAGGAACGCCAGCGCCGAGCCCAACGGGTAGCCGGCCTCCCGCATGATCTGCGCGAGCCACGTGTTGAGCCCGTACACGAGCAGCAGCCCGACGCCGGTGCCGAGCCAGAACAGCAGCGTGCCGAGCACGAGGGACGGGGCGAAGAGCCGCTTCAGGGCGGTCCCGGCTCCGGCCTTGCCGGCCGGGGTGGCGGGTTCCTCCAGCTCGAGGCCGAAGCGGGCCGCCAGCGCGCGGGCCTCGGCGTCGCGGCCACGGGCGCGCAGGTAGTTCGGCGACTCGGGGAGCAGGCGCCACGCGACGGGCAGCAGCAGCGCGCCGAGCACCGCGCCGATCCAGAACATCGCCCGCCAGCCGAGGCTCGGGATGACCATGATGGCCACCAACGCCGCGGCGATCCCGCCGATCGAGTAGCCGGAGAACATCACGGCGTTCGTCGTGCTGCGGTGCCGGGGGTGGGCGAATTCGACGGTGAGTGCGATGGCCGTCGGGACGACGCCGCCCAGACCCAACCCCGCGACGAACCGGGCCGCGGCGAAGAGCTCGACCGCCGGCGCCGCGGCGGCGAGCGCCATGGCCGCGGAGAACCACGCGATGCAGCCGAGCATGATCCGCCGCCGGCCCACGACGTCGGTGATCGTGCCGATGACCATCGCGCCGATCAGCATGCCGACGAGCGCGTACGCGCCGATCCGGCCGGCCTCGGGCGCGGTGAGCGTCCACCCGGCGGAACCGTCGACCAGCGTCGGCACGACCGTGCCGTAGACGATGAGGTCGTAGCCGTCGACCACGATCGTGAGGCAGCACAGCGCCACGACGAGGAACCTGGACGACGTGCGGGTCGGGGCCTCGGTGCTCCCCGTGCTCTCTGCGCTCACCGCCACATCCTGCTGGGTGACGGGCCCGGTTGGCATGTCGGGCACCAGTAGGCCGTTCGGGCGTGCACGCCCTCGCCCTGGTGCGCGGTGCGGATGCGGGTGCCGCAGCGACGGCAGCGCTGCCCGCCGCGCTCGAACACCCAGGTCTGCCGGCCGCGGGCGAGCTCGCCGGTGGTGGACTGCTGCGGCCGGTCGGCGTTGCGCAGCAGCAGCTCGCGGGAGAGTTCGATCGCGGCGGCCGGGTCGGGGACGTCGCGCACGAGCGTCCACGGGGAGAGGCCGAGCAGGAAGCACACCTCGGTCTTGTAGAGGTTGCCCAACCCGGCGATCACGCGCTGCTCCAGCAGCACCAGCCCCAGCTCGGACGCCCCGCGCGCGGTGAACCGGCGCAACGCCTCCGCGGCCTGCTCGTCGCCCCAGTCGGGATCGAGCAGGTCGGGCCCCAGATGCCCGACGAGGCGGTCCTCCTCCGCGGTGGGCAGGAGCTCCATGTCGTGGAGGTTGAACCCGACGGCGGTGCGCTCGGCCGTCTCCAGCACGGCCCGGGCCTGGTGGGCCGGCCGCTGCCAGTGCATGCCGGGCCGGTAGAGGTGCCAGGAGCCATCGAGGCGCAGGTGGCTGTGCAGGCTGCGGCCGTCGTCGAACCGGGTGAACAGGTGCTTGCCCACCGACGCGACGTCGAGCACGGTGCGGCCGGCGAGGTCGTGCTGCACGAGCTGCGGATGCCGCAGCTCGCCGCGCACCAGTGCCTGCCCGGACAGCGCCGCCCGCAGCCGCTTCGCGGTGAGGTGGACGGTGTCGCCTTCGGGCACGGGAGCGACGGTAACGCGCCTGTTGCGCATCCACCGATCGATGGATCCGCGGCCCGCGCTCCGGTCGATCACACGGCCCCGGCCGTCGCGCACCATGGACCCGTGCGAGGGGATCTGGGGCGAGCGTGTCGAGGGGTCGCGCTCGGCTCGGGTTACCGTCTGCCGGTGGGAGCGGTGCGGTGAGCGAGGTGCTCGATGCCCGTGATCGCCGCATGGACGCCGTCGAACACCGCATCGACAGCGCGTTCGACCGCTACGGCCCGTACCTCGGGCTGGTGCTCGGCCTCGTGCTCTCGCCGCCGTTCCTCGTCGGTGGCCCGGCCTGGCCGTGGTGGGTCATCGGGGTGCTGACCCCGGTCACGGCAGGCTGGTGCGCCGCCTTCACAGCAGGCGATCCGCCGCGCGCGAGGAGGCCGGTCGCCGGCGGCGTGTACGTCACGGGGCTGATCGTCCTGATGACCGCGCTGGTGTACGCGTCGCCGATCTACGCGTTCCAGGTGCTGGCGGTCTACCTGCACGCCTTCGCGTTCCTGCGCGGGTGGTGGCGTTTCGTCGCCGTCGCCCTCGGTGCGACCGTCGTGGCTTACGCCCAGATCGGGGGCAGGTTCGCGGAGTTCACCTCGGGCCTCTGGGTAGCGGTGGCCGTGTTGGCCGTGGCCAACGCCCTGCTCGGCGGCGGGGGCACCTACTTCGGCGTCGTCATGTCCGAGCAGAACCAGCGGCGGCGCGAGATCATCGACGAGCTGGGCGCCACGAACCGGCGCCTGTCCGAGGCGCTCGACGAGAACGCGATCCTGCACGCCCAGCTCCTCGCCCAGGCACGGGAGGCCGGCATGCTCGACGAACGGGCACGGCTCGCCCGGGAGATCCACGACACGATCGCGCAGGGGCTCACCGGGATCGTCACCCAGCTCGAGGCGGCCGGGGTTGCCGACGCCGACCCGGCGGTGCGCAGCCGCCACATCGACACGGCCCGCGCGCTCGCCCGCGAGAGCCTCACCGAGGCCCGCCGCTCGGTGGACGCCCTCGGGCCGCAGCAGCTCGCGGAGGCGCGCCTGCCCGACGCGATCGCCGACATGGCGAAGCGCTGGGCCGAGACGAGCGGCGTCCAGCTCGTCGTCGACACCACCGGCGACCCGCGACCGCTGCTGCCGGAGCTGGAGGTCACGCTGTTCCGCGTGGCCCAGGAAGCGCTCGTGAACGTGGGCAAGCACGCCGGCGCGAGCCGCGTCGGGCTCACCCTGTCCTACATGGAGGACGTCGTGGTGCTCGACGTCCGCGACGACGGCTGCGGCTTCGCGCCCGCCACCACCCCGGGCACCGTCGACGGCTCCGGGTTCGGGCTGGTGGCGATGGAGCAGCGGGTGAGCCGGGTGGGCGGCAGCCTCGGTGTGGAGAGCGCACCCGGCGACGGCACGGCCCTGAGCGCGACCGTTCCCGCGACGCCGGCGGAGGTCAGGTGAGCGAATCGATCCGGGTGCTGATCGTCGACGACCACCCCGTCGTCCGCGACGGCCTGCGCGGCGTGCTCGAGGGCGAGCCGGACCTGGAGGTTGTCGGCGAGGCAGGAGACGGCGCCGAGGCGCTCGTACGGGCCCGGGCCACCTCGGTGGACGTCGTGCTGATGGACCTGCGGATGCCGGTCATGGGCGGCCTCGAGGCGATCGGCGAGTTGCGCCGGACGTGCCCCGACGTCCGGGTGCTCGTGCTCACGACCTACGACACCGACCGGGACGTCCTCCCGGCGGTCGAGGCGGGCGCCACCGGCTACCTGCTCAAGGACACCCCGCGCGAGGAGCTGCTGCGCGCCGTGCGCGCGCCGTGCGCGCGGCGTACCGCGGGGAGGCGGTGCTGTCGCCGTCGGTGGCCGGCCGGCTGATGGGTCGCGTCCGCGAGCCCGCGCCGGACGCGTTGTCGGCGCGGGAGCTGGAGGTGCTGCGGTTGGTGGCCGCCGGCTCCACCAACCGCGAAACCGCCAAGCAGCTGTTCATCAGCGAGGCCACGGTGAAGACGCACCTGCTGCACATCTACGCGAAGCTCGAGGTGCGCGACCGCGCCTCCGCCGTGGCCGCCGGGTACCAGCGCGGGCTGCTCACCCCATGATCGGGAAGTCGGCGCGTTCCCGGGTCGATCCGCGCGGAGGCGGCGCCCTGCCGGCCGGTGATCGCACCGAGCCGCACGTGGCGGTTGTGGGGGCAGCTGCGCGGTACTGCTCGAGCTGGCCGCTTGCGCCGAGCCGCACGACACGGTCCTCCGGACTGTTGCGAGGTGCTGTTCGGCCGGCCGCGGGTGGGTGACCGGAGCGGGCCGCACCCCCGGTGGTGCGGTGGCGCTGTCCCGGCCGGTACGGGTGGGCCGGACCGAGTCGCACAGGACTGTCGCCGGGACGGCCGTGGGGTGCTGCTCGGGCTTGCCGGGCGTGCCGGGTCGTACCGGGCTGTTGCCGGACCAGCTGTGGGGTGCTGCTCGGCGGTGGCTCGCGCTGAGTCGTGCGACACGGTTGTCGGGACGGCTGTGGGGTGCTGCTCGGCGGTGGCCTCGGCGGCTGCTCGGGCCGAGTCGCACTGGGCTGTTGGTGGGACGGCTGCGAGGTGCCGCTCGGGGCTGGTCCCGGCGGCCCCTCGTGCTGAGCCGCACGGGGCTGTTGCCGGATCAACCGGGATGCACTCCTCGCGCGGTGAGTTCAACACCGGGGCATTGATGGGTCAGTTGCGAGGTGCTGTTCAGCCGATGACGGGCGGCGTGATCGTAGCGAGCCGCACGTGGCGGTTGTGGGGGCCGCTGCGCGGTACTGCTCGGGCTGGCGGCTTGCGCCGAGCCGCACGACACGGTCCTCCGAACTGCTGTGAGGTGCTGTTCGGGCCGGTCGCAGGTGGGCGACCGGAGCGGGCCGCACACCCCGGTTGTGCGGTGGCGTTGTCCCGGCCGGTGCGGGCGGACCGGACCGAGCCGCACAGGGCTGTCGCTGGAACGGCCGTGGGGTGCTGCTCGGGCTTGCGGTCGCGCGCCGAGTCGTACCGGGCTGTCGCTGGATCAGCAGGGAGGTGCTGCTCGGGGTGGTCTCGGGCTGCCGGTCGTGCCGAGTCGTACCGGGCTGTTGCTGGATCAACAGGGAGGTACTGCTCGCGCCGCTTGGCTGCCGTACGGGGCGCTGTGGGGGCCGCCGTGAGGTGCTGGTCGAGCCCGCCGCTCGGGCTGAGCGCACCTAGGAGGTCGGGACCGGGGTGCGGAGGGCGTAGAGGACGTCGTTGCGCTCGTGGACGAACCCCAGGCGCTCGGCGACACCTCGGCTGCCGGCGTTGTCAGGGGACGTCGACCAGGTCGGCATGTGCCCGCGGCCGCGGATGTCGCTGATCAGCGCGCTCGCGCACGCGGTGGACAGCCCCTTCCTGCGGTGCGCCGGCTCGGTGATCACGCCGATGTCCTCATAGGTGCCGCCGGTGTAGAAGGGCACGGCGATGGAGGCCGCGCGCCCGTCCACGATCACGGCGCGGGCGACGCGCGCCGCGAGCATGCCGGCCACTCCGGCCCAGGTCTCGGCGATCCAGGCGCTCTCGGCGCTGAGGTCCGCGAGCGCTGGCGCGTCGTCGGGGGTGAGGAGCCGGACGCCCGGATCGGGCGGCGGGGACGCGACGGTGTCCGGCAGCACGGCGATCACCCGGTCCCACACCGCGACATCGGGGTCGGCCGCGCGCAGGGCCGGCAGCCACTCGGGCGGGGCGTCGACGAAGCCGGACAGCGTGGCCAGCTCGGCCGTCGGGAGGTGCGTCGGGTCGCCGCGCAACGAGATGTTGCCGGGCACCTCGGCGACCACCACCCGCGGGTCGGGCCAGCGGTCGACCCGCACCCGCCCGTGGCCGGTGCGGGCCACGTGCTCGAAGACGAGCGGGCCCGGGCGTTCCGGCTGGAACCAGGAGCGCACCGCGTCAGGCTGAACCGTGAGCACGTCGCCGAGCCTGTCGCGACGCACCCGCCCGCGCCAGCGGATATCGGGCGCCTACACCCCCAGCGCCCGCCGCAGCACCACCAGCTTCTCCTCCGCCTGGCGCCGGCTGACCGCAGCCTGCTCGATCATCGACGAGCCGTGGAACGTGCCGGGGAACGCGTGCAGCTCGACGGACACCCCGGACTGCATGAGCCGCTGCGCGTAGGCGAGCCCCTCGTCACGCAGCGGGTCGAACTCCATCACCGAGACGTACGCGGGTGGCAGCCCGGCCAGGTCGGTGGCGCGTGCGGGGGCCGCGTACACCGGGACGTCCGGCCCGCCGCGCTTCCCGGCACCGAGGTAGGAGTCCCAGCTGACCACGGCCTTCGGCCGGCTCCAGATCGGCGTGTCGGTGAACGCCTGCATGCTCGGGGTGTCGAGCCGGTCGTCCAACTCGGGGATGGCGAGGAACTGGAACGCGATCTGCGGGCCGCCGCGGTCGCGCGCGAGCAGCGCCAGCCCGGCGCACAGCCCGCCACCCGCGCTCTCGCCGTGGATCACGATCCGGTCGGGGTCGATGCCCAGCTCGGCGGCGTTCTTCGCCGTCCACACGAGCCCGGCGTAGCAGTCTTCCAGCGGGGCGGGGTAGGGGTGCTCGGGCGCGAGCCGGTACTCCACCGTGACGACCACGACGCCGAGATCGCGGGCGAGGCGCAGGTTGAGCGTGTCGAAGATGTCGATCGAGCCGAGAACGAAGCCGCCGCCGTGGACGTCGTAGACGGCGGCCGGCGCCGCCACCCGCTCGGGCGTGAAGATCCGCAGGTGGACGTCCGGGGCGCCCTCCGGGCCGGGGACGTACTCGTCGCGCACCGCGACGCCCGATCGGTCGGGTTCACCGAACACCGCGGTGAAGGTGACGGCCATCTGCTCGCGCGAGGCCGGGATGTCGCTCAGGTCGCTGGGCGGCATCGCGGCCACGGCTTCGACGAACTCGGGGTCGAACGGATAGCTCATGGATCCTCCGCTGCAACGGGTGACGCGTGCCTGTCACCGATCTTGCCCGGTGCGGCCGCGGTCGCGCAGCAGCGCCGCCCGTGCCGGGGCTCAGGCGCGCAGCCGCAGCCCCTTGGGCGTGACGCGGAACCCGGCCTCGGTGAGCACCTCGGCCAGCTCGGAGCCCAGGGAGCCGACGCCGTCGGCGCGCTCGACCGCCAGGCTCCCCAGCCACCCTTCGTGGACGGCGCCGGCGAGGGCGTGGGCGGCAGCGGTGAGCTCGTCGCGCTCGGCGCCGAACGACAGCAGCGACCGCCCGCCCCGCTCGACGTAGAGCACCGGGGCCCCGTCGACCAGCACGACCAGCGCCCCCGCCTTGCG
Source organism: Pseudonocardia zijingensis (assembly GCF_042657305.1). Classification (NCBI taxonomy): domain Bacteria; kingdom Bacillati; phylum Actinomycetota; class Actinomycetes; order Pseudonocardiales; family Pseudonocardiaceae; genus Pseudonocardia; species Pseudonocardia zijingensis. Next base: position 35,979 of record NZ_JBHSKO010000031.1, read on the forward strand.
CCCCGGACGGTGCTTGGTGTCGCCGACGGTGGCCGGCCAGGCCAGCGCGGCGCCGTAGGGCTGGGCCGGGTCGGCGGCGGCGAGCACCACGCTCGTGCGCTCGCTCTCCGGCGCGGCCTCGGGCCGCGACAGCGCGCGCAGGCGGTCGATCGCGCCGGGCACCGCGAACTGGGCGGCGCCGAGCCCCTCGACGACGTAGCCGCGGCGGGCGCGCCCGGAATCCTCCATGGCCCGCAGCACCCGGTAGACGCCGGCGAACCCGCCGCTCACGCGCTCGGTGCCGAGCGCGCCGCGGGTGAGCACGCCGTGGCGTTCGAGGAAGGCCTCGGCGCGGGCGTGGGCGCGGCGGGTGGGGTCGGGCTCCCGCGCGACGGCCAGTGACCACCGCCCGCCGACCGACGGCGGGCCGGTGCGGGTGGGCATGGGCGGACGCCCGGCGCGCAGCTGCGCGTAGCGGCCGCGGCCGGGGGTGCGCCGCGTGCGGTGGGCCGGCGCGGAGCGCCCACCGCCGGACAGGCGCGCCCGCAACGGGGCGAGCGTGTCGTTGGTGAGCAGCCCGGCCCACACGAGGTCCCAGACGGCGGCGACCACCGTGTCGTCGGCCGGCGCCTGCTCCCCGGTGTCGAGCAGGGTGCGGGCGGTGCGGTCGGCGAGCTCGCGGAAGAAGAGCGCGCCGCCGCCGACCGGTGGCTCGTCGAGGTCGGGCAGGCCCAGCGCGGCGAGGACCGCCCGGTGCAGGGGAGTGGTGACCGTGTCGGGTTCGGGCTCGGGCAGCAGCAGGTCGGCGACGTCGGCCGGGGCGACCGCGAGCCAGCCGTCGGTGCCGCCGAGCGGCCCGCACCCGGTCCAGGTGACCTCGCCCGCCGCCGTGAGCTCGTCGAGCAGCGCCGGGGTGTAGCCCGGTAGCCGGGCGGGCAGCACGAGCGACTCGAGCGCGCTCGCCGGCAGCGGCGCCCCGGCGAGCTGCTCGACGACCCCGAGCACGTCCTCGGCGCCCGGGGCCCGCCGCATCCGGCCGCGCCGCTCCCCACCAGCCGCGGCCCGCACGCCCTGCCACGCGGGCAGGAAGCGGCCGAGCGCACGCTGCTCCACCGGTTCGACCTCGGCCCGCAGCCGGGCGAGGGAGGCCCGCCGCAGCCGGCGCAGCACCTCGGCGTCGCAGTACTCGACGGGATCGGCGGTGTGGGCGGCGGCCGGTTGCAGGGCGAGGGGGCGCAGCTCGCCTCGCACGAGGCGACCGGTACCGACCAGCCGGTCGAGCACGCCGGCCACGACCGCCACCCCCAGCCCGAACCGGGCCGCGCACTCGGCGGCGGCGAACGGCCCGCGGGTGCGCGCGTAGCGCAGCACGAGGTCGCCGAGGGGGTCGGCCACGGGTTCGGTGAACGTCTCCGGCACCCCGACCGGGAGCGCGGCACCGAGCGCGTCGCGCACGCGCCCGGAGTCCTCGATGGCGATGAACCGTTCCTCACCGGCGATGCGCACCCGGATGACCCGCCGGGCGGACTCCAGCTCGTGCAGCCACTCCTCGCGGACGCCTCGGGCCGCGGCCTCGGCGGGGGTGAGGTCGCCGAGGAACCGCAGCAGGTCGGCGGCGCCCTCGGCGTCGCGGACGTGCCGGTCGGGGGCCAGCCGCTGCAGCTGCGCCTCGACCTCGGCCACCACCTCCGGCTCCAGCAGCTCGCGGATGGCCTCCGAACCGAGCAGCTCGGAGAGCAGGGTGGAGTCGAGCGACAACGCCGCGGCCCGGCGCTCGGCGAGCGGCGCGTCGGACTCGTAGAGGAACATCCCGACGTAGCCGAACAGCAGGCTGCGCGCGAACGGCGACGGCGCGGGCGTGGTCATCTCCACGACCCGGACCTTGCGCCCCTGCATGTCGGACATGAGCTCGCGCAGGCCGGGCAGGTCGTAGACGTCCTGGACGCACTCGCGCATCGCCTCGAGCGTGACCGGGAACTGCTCGTAGCGCCCGGCCACCGCGAGCAGCTGCGAGGCGCGCTGCCGCTGCTGCCACAGCGGGGTGCGCCGGCGTGGGTCGCGGCGGGGGAGCAGCAGCGACCGGGCGGCGCACTCCCGGAACCGCGACGCGTACAGCGACGAGCCGCCCAGCTCGGCGACCACGATCTGCTCCACCTCGGCCGGGTCGAGCAGCACGTCCTCGGCGGTGGGCACCACCTCGGCGCCGGAGTCGTCGACGGCGTCGGGCAGCCGTAGCACGATGCCGTCGTCGGCGGCCGAGGCGTGGACCTCCACCCCGCGCCGCTCGCGCATCCGGGCCGCGATCGCGAGCGCCCACGGCCCGTTGACCTTGGACCCGAACGGCGAGTGCACCACCAGGCGCCAGTCGCCCAGCTCGTCGCGGAAGCGCTCGACGAGGATGGTGCGGTCGCTGGGTACGTGGCGGGTGGCCTCGCGCTGCTCCTTCAGGTAGGCGACGAGGTTGTCGACGGCCCACTCGTCGAGCCCCGCGGCCGCGGCCCGCTCCCGCGCCGCCTCCTCCGACAGGCCCGCCATCTCCCGCACGAACGCGCCGACCGCCCGGCCGAGCTCGAGCGGCCGCCCGATCTGCTCGCCCTTCCAGAACGGCATCCGCGCGGGCTGCCCCGGCGCCGGGGTGACGATCACGCGGTCGTGGGTGATGTCCTCGACGGTCCAGCTGGACGTGCCGAGCAGGAACGTGTCGCCCACCCGCGACTCGTAGACCATCTCCTCGTCGAGCTCGCCCACCCGCGACCCGCGGCCGTCGGCGCCACCGGGCGTCATGACCGTGAACAGCCCGCGGTCGGGGATGGTGCCGCCCGAGGTGACGGCGAGCCGCTGCGCGCCGGGCCGGCCCTGCAGGGTGTCGGTGACCCGGTCCCAGGTGATGCGGGCGCGCAGCTCGCCGAACTCCTCCGACGGGTAGCGCCCCGCGAGCATGTCGAGCACCGCGTGCAGCGCCGACTCCGGCAGCGCCGCGAACGGCGCCGCCCGGCGCACCACCCGGGCGAGGTCCTGGACCTGCCACGGCTCCAGGGCCGTCATCGCGACGACGTGCTGGGCGAGCACGTCGAGCGGGTTGCGCGGGTAGCGCATGGACTCGATCGCGCCCGCCGTCATCCGCTCGGCGACGACCGCGCAGGACACGAGGTCGCCCCGGTACTTGGGGAACACCACCCCGCGCGACACCGCGCCGACCTGGTGGCCCGCCCGGCCGACCCGCTGCAGCCCGGACGCCACGCTGGGCGGCGCCTCCACCTGCACGACCAGGTCGACCGCGCCCATGTCGATGCCCAGCTCCAGGCTGGAGGTGGCCACCACGCACGGCAGCCGCCCGCTCTTGAGCTCCTCCTCCACGAGGGTGCGCTGCTCCCGCGACATCGACCCGTGGTGGGCCTTGGCCACGGTGGGCGGCGCGCCGGCGCCGATCCCGGACTGGCCGATCGCCTCGGCCGGGAAGGTGTCGGCGTCGAGGTCGACCGCCTCCTCCGCCTCCTCGGCCGCGAGCTCGTTGAGCCGCGCCGTGAGCCGCTCGGCCAGCCGCCGCGAGTTGGAGAACACGATCGTGGACCGGTGCTCGCGCACCAGCTCCAGCAGGCGGCGCTCCACCGCGGGCCAGATCGAGGGCCGCTGGGCCGTGCCCGCGGCGGACCCGACGACCTCCTCGTCGGAGCTGCCCACCGCGGGCTGCTCGTCGAGCGCCGCGAGGTCGGGCACCGGCACCTGGACCGCGACCTCGATCGTCTTCGGGATGGGTGGCTGCACGACCTCGACCGGGCGGGCACCGGCGAGGAACGTGGAGACCTCGTCGACCGGGCGCACGGTGGCCGAGAGCCCGATCCGCTGGGCGGGCCGGGGGAGCAGCTCGTCGAGCCGTTCGAGCGACAGCGCGAGGTGGGCTCCGCGCTTGGTGCCCGCCACGGCGTGCACCTCGTCGACGATCACGGTCTCGACGCCCCGCAGCGACTCCCGGGCCGCCGACGTGAGCAGCAGGAACAGCGACTCCGGCGTGGTGACGAGCACGTCGGGCGGGGTGCGGGCGAACTGGCGGCGCTCGTCGGCCGGGGTGTCGCCGGTGCGCATGCCCACCGTGATCTCCGGGACCGGCAGGCCGAGCCGTGTGGACGCCTGGCGGATGCCGGCGAGCGGGGAGCGCAGGTTGCGCTGCACGTCGACGGCGAGGGCCTTGAGTGGGGACACGTAGAGCACCCGGCACCGGTGGGCGGGCTCGGCCGGCGGCTCGGAGGCGAGCCGGTCGAGCGCCCACAGGAACGCGGCGAGCGTCTTGCCGGAGCCGGTGGGCGCGACGACCAGCGCGTGGCGGCCCTCCTGCGCCGCCGCCCACGCCCCCTCCTGCGCGGCGGTGGGCGCGGCGAAGGCACCCCGGAACCAGTCCGAGGTGGCGGGGGAGAACCGGTCGAGCGCGCTCACGGTCTCCATCATGCGCTCGGGGTCCGACAGTTCGGGCGTCCCGGGCTCAGGACGCCACGTTCCGGTGCCTCCTCCGGTTCAGGAACGCCACGTTCCTGTCCTGGCGGTTCAGCAACGTGGCGTTCCTGAACCCCGGGCCACGAGCGGGGCCGGACGGGGCTGCGGGACCCGGGGCCGCAGCGCCATGGCGACGCCCACCGCGCAGATCGCGATCCCGGGCACCGCGAGCGGGCCGGGGACCTCGCCGAACATCACGAACGCCCACACCATCGTGGTGGGTGGGGTGAGGTAGAGCAGCGTGCTGACGCGCACCGCGCCGCTGCGCCGCAGCACCAGCAGGTAGGTGCCGTAGCCGCCGAACGTCGACAGCACCACCACCCAGGCCACGGCCCACCAGAAGCCGGGGTCGGCGGGTGGCTGCAGGTGACCGCCCGCGCCCGCCAGCGCGACGAAGACGCCCGCGGTGAGCACGGTCTGGGCCGTGAGCGACTCCAGCGGGGACTCGGCGGGCCGCCACCGCCGCTCCAGCACCGTGCCGGCGGAGAGCGCGGCCATTCCGCCGATCGGGAGCAGGAACGCCCACCACGGCGCGCTGCCGGGGCCGACGTCCCCCGCGACGACCAGGGCGACGCCGAGCAGCCCGAGCACGAGCCCCGCACGTTGGCGCGGCCCGATCCGCTCGCCCAGCACCGCGCCCGCAGCCACCGCCACGACCAGCGGCTGCACGGCGGCGATGAGCGCGGTGGTGCCGGCAGGCACCCCGAGCCCGACGCCGAATACGACCCCGCCCAGGTACAGGAACTGGCACAGCAGGCCCAGCGTGCCCTGGCGCAGCAGCGCCCGCGGCGTCAGCCGGGTGCCCAGCACCGCGGCGAGCCCGCCGAGCAGGGCGGCCGCCACGATGTAGCGCCAGGCCAGCAGCGTGTCGGCGGGGGCGTAGCGGGTGCCCAGCTCGGCCCCGACGAAGCCGGAGCTCCACATCACGACGAGGGCCGCGCCCGCCGCGGCGTCCGCGTGTCGGTTCATGCCGGCGAGGTAACCACACCGGTCGGTATACTCGCAGTGGATGAGCACCGATTTCGACGTAGCGCCACTCACGCCCGCGGGGGAGCGACTCCTCGACGCGGCGGCCGACCTGTTCTACCGGCGTGGGATCCGCGCCGTCGGCGTCGACCTGATCGCCGACGTCGCGGGCACCACGAAGAAGACCCTCTACGACCGCTTCGGCAGCAAGGACGCGCTGGTCGCGCTGTACCTGCGGCGGCGCGCCGCGCGCTGGCAGGCGTTCGTGCGCGCCCACATCGACCGGGTGCCGCCGGAGCGCCGGGCCGCCGCCGTCTTCGACGCCCTCGAGGAGTGGCTCGCCGACCAGGACCGCGGCTGCGCGTTCGTCAACGCCAACGCCGAGATCGGCGGCACCGGCCACCCCGGTGAGGTCGTCATCCGGGCGGAGAAGGCGGCGATGCGCGCGCTGTTCACCGAGCTGGTGGGCGGCGACGAGGACCTCGGCGCGCAGCTGCACCTGCTCTACGAGGGCGCCAACGTGGCCGTGACGGCCGGCGGGCAGCCCGACGGGATCGAGCAGGCCCGCCGCGCCGCCGCGCGGCTACTGCGCGGCTGAGAGCTCCTCCACCAGGCCGGCGAGGCGGGGGCCGGCCCCGCTGCCCGGCCGATAGGTGCACGCGATCCCGACGGCGGCCACCCCGCCCGCGGCGACGATGTCCCGGACGGCGTCGGTCACCGCCGCGAGCGACGGGCCGCCAGGGGCCGGGAACAGCAGGCCCGGGAGGTCGTCGGGGTTCGTCACGTCGACGTCGACGTGCAGGTAGATCGGCCCTTCGACCTCGCCGACCTCCTCGACCGGCACCCGCCGGATCCCCGAGCCTGCGAGGTAGTCGGCCTCCGGCGGGTCCAGGTCGCGGGCGTCCACCAGCACGACGTCCTGCTCGGGCACCGGGCGCAGCCCGAGCCGCTCGGGGGCCGTGCGGTCCGCGCCGCCCACGAGCTGGCGCACCGGGAAGCCGCCCAGGTAGCCCGACGCCGACGTCTGCGGCGTCTGCACGTCGCCGTGGCCGTCGAACCAGACGACGCGCGGGTCGCGGCCGGCCCGCTGCAGCCCGGCGACGACACCCAGGGACGTGGTGCAGTCGCCGGAGACCACGACCGGGACCCGGCCGTCCCGGACCTGCGCCGCCACCACCTCGGCGACCTCCTCGTAGAGCACGGCCATCCGCTCCCACGGCGGGCCGTCCGGGAGGTCCGGCGCGATCGTGCGGTCGGCGGGGAGCGGGAGCTCCAGTTCGGGCAGGGGTTCGTCGAGGTGGAACGGGATGGCGATCACGGTCACGAGGCCAGTCTCGCGACGGCGTTGACATGCAGCCAACTGGCTGCCTATCGTCAACAGGCAGCCGAACGGCTGCATGAACGACCGGACGGACGGTATGGACGAGGTCTTCAAGGCGCTGGCCGACCCGAGCCGGCGCCGGCTGCTCGACAGCCTCAACGCCCGCAACGGCCAGCGGCTGACCGAGCTGTGCGCAGGCCTCGACATGGCCCGGCAGTCGGTCAGCAAGCACCTCGCCGTGCTCGAGGCGGCCGCGCTCGTCACCACGATCCGGCGCGGCCGCGAGAAGTTGCACTACCTCAATGCGGCGCCGATCCAGGAGATCGCCGACCGCTGGATCCACCACTACGACCGGCGGCGGGTGGAGGCCCTCGCCGATCTCAAACAGGCATTGGAGGCCCCGATGGGCGAGCCCGCGTTCGTGTACACCACCTTCATCGAGACCACTCCCGAGAAACTCTGGCAGGCGCTCACCGAACCGGCGTTCACCCGCCGGTACTGGGGAATCGCGTTCGAGGCCGACTGGCAGCCCGGATCGACCATGGTGTGGGAGCAGGACGGCCACCGCGTCACCGATCCCGAGCAGGTCGTGCTGGAGGCCGACCCGCCGCGGAAGCTCGCCTACACCTGGCACACGCCCACCCCTGAGTGGGCGGCGCTCAACGGCATCGAGGACGACGTCCGCGCCGTACTCGCCGCGGAGAGCCGCTCGAGGGTGACGTTCGAGATCGAGCCCTACGGCGCAACGGTCAAGCTCACCGTCGTGCACGACGGCTTCCCGACCGGCAGCACGATGCGCACGATGGTGAGCAGCGGGTGGCCGCACCTGCTGTCCGACCTCAAGACGCTGATGGAGACGGGGCGGCCGATGCCGAAGGTGCCGGCCGAGGCGTGGTCGAGCTGACCGCTGCGTCGTTCGGCCCAGGGTGAACCCGCGAATGGCGCAAAATCGCATTTCCTGAACGACACGCGTCATTCCTGCAACGACATGTCGACGCCGTGTGCCAACCTCGCCGTGCTCTTTCGTCGCCACGCGCTCGAGACGAGGGGTCGGCTCATGATCTACCCGGAATCGCGGTTGGTCGGCCGGATTATGGTGATCTCGACCGTCCTGACTTTCGTGAGTTTCGCGGTCGCCGTCACCGATCCGGATCGCGACGCGCGCAACGAGCTCGCCCGCTGGCTCGACGTCCTGGGCGAGAACAGCCTGCCGACGTGGTGGAGCACCGCGTTGCTGCTCACGGCGGCGTTCGCGTGCGCGCTGGCCGGGGCCGCCGCGCGCGCCGGGAGGGTGGTCGGGGCGGGGGCCTGGTTCACGGCCGCGGGGCTGGTGGGGGCGTTCTCGCTGACCGAGCTCAGCGGGGTGCACCGCAGGCTCGGCGGGATCGGCAGGCTCGTGCTCGGGGAGGGCGTGCTCACCCGGAACTGGTTCGCGGTGGCCGCGGTGCTCGTGCCGGTGCTCGTCGCGGTGCTCGTCGTGCTCGGCGCGCGGGTGGGCACGCCGGCGCGCGGCCCGCTCGTTGCCGGCGGGGTGCTGATCATGGTGTCCGCGGTGGGCGGGGAGTTCGTCGCCGCGGTGCTCGGCGGGCGCACCGGGCCCGCAACCGCGCCCGTCCTCGCCGCCCACCTCGGCGAGCTGGGCGAGAACGCCGGAGCCGCGCTGGTGGTGGCGGCAGCCCTGCGCGTGCTGGTCCTGTCCGGAGCAGGCGACGTGCTGCGGGTGCGCCACCGCACGACGTTCGGGGACGACGGAGACGGCGTCCCGGTGCGCCTGACCGGCCTCTGGTTGGGGCTCGGCGGGGTGAGCGCGGCGCTCGCCCTGCTCAGCCTCGGGTTCGTGCTCGCCGACCCCGCGCAGCCCCTGCTGCGCGACCTGCGCCTGTTCGTCGACCTGCTCGTGGAGCACAACCTGCCCACCTGGTGGAGCGTGGCGCTGCTCGCCACTGCCGCGCTCGTCCACCTCGCCACGTTCCTCGTGGCGCGCGCCGCCGGGGCACCCGAAGCCCGGTTCTGGCTGGTCACCGCGGGTGTCCTGGCCTTGCTCTCGCTCGACGACCAGAGCCAGCTGCACGAGCGCTCCGAGCAGCTGGGTCGCCTGTTCGTGGAGGAGACCGGCAGCTTCCCCTTCTACTGGCTGATCCCGGGGGCGGTCGCGGGTGTCGCCGTGGCCGCCGCGGTGGTGGCGTTGGCCGTGCGGGTCCGCGCCCGCGCCCGCGCGCTGCTGGTGGGCGGCATCGCGCTGATGCTCGCCACCGGGCTGGGCCTCGAGGTGGTCCAGGGCCTGTTCATGGCCGCGGGCAACGAGGGCCTCGGCTTCGCCGTCGGCTACCACGTCGAGGAGCTCGGCGAGGACGTCGGCGTGATCCTGCTGATCGCGGCGGCGCTCGCCACCGCGCGGGTGACGGGCGGGCGCAGCCTCACGCTCTCCTACGCCGACCGGCGCGCGCCGCTCCCGGACCCGGTGCCCGCCCGTCAGGGCGCGTCTGGCGGATCATGATCGCGGTCTTCGTGCCCAGATCACCCCTGGCTGCGTTGTCGGCACGACCGGGTACGCCGGTACAACGGCTCGCGCCTCCGCCTTGCCAGGGGCGATCTGGATCCCGAAGCCCATCGACCCCGATCCACCGGACACGCCCTAGCGGAAATCGGACGGCGGCATGCGGTGTCCGATCACCGCCAGCCCGGGGCGCCCGCGGGGCCGCAGGCTCGACGTGTGGACCTCAACCTGAACAACAAGATCGCCGTCGTCACCGGCGGCAGCAAGGGCATCGGCCTCGCGACCGCGCGCACCTTGCGCGCCGAGGGCGCCCACGTGGTCGTGGCGTCCCGCAAGAGCAGCCCCGAGCTCGACGCGCTCGCCGGACCCGGCCTCGTGCACGTGCCCGCCGACCTCAGCGACCCGGACGCACCGGCCGCCGTCGTCGCGCACGCCGTCGAGGTCTTCGGCGGGCTGGACGTCCTCGTCAACAACGCCGGCGGGCCACCGCCCGGCACGTCCCTTCCCCGGTTCTCGTTCCTCCCGCTCACCGACGCCGACTGGCGGGAGATGTTCGAGTTCAACCTGTTCTCCGCGGTCCGCGCGACGCGGGCGGCCATTCCCGTGATGGTGGAACGCGGTGGCGGCGCGATCGTCAACGTGTCGTCGGCGAACGCCCGCCAGCCCGGAGCGATGAACGCCGACTACGCCGCGGCGAAGGCGGCGCTCAACAACCTCACGAAGGCGCTGTCCGAGGAGTTCGCGCCCCAGGGCGTGCGCGTGAACACGGTCTCCCCGGGCCCCGTCCGCACGCCGTGGTGGACCGACGAGGGCGGCGCGGCCGACATCCTCGCCGCCGCGTTCGGCGCCGACCGCGACGCGGTGCTGGAACAGGTCGCTCCGGAGGCCATGGCGCTGAAGACCGGGCGGTTGCTCGACCCCCAGGAGGTGGCCGACGTCATCGCCCTGCTCGCCTCCCCCCGCTCGGCGAGCACGACGGGCACGGACGTGATCGTGGACGGCGGCTTCCACAAGGCGGTCTAGGGAGGTCGCCGCTGCGTTTTCCGGTGGAGGCAGGTCTCGCGGGCCAATGGGGGTCGGGATTGCCCCCTTGATCGCCGCGAGAGTGGTCGTGTGGCCCTGATCGCTGCGCGGGCAGTCGTTCCAGGGGAGACAGCCTCCTGGTGGCGCCGCGCGCCAGGTCAGGCAGGCCCTGGCCTGCCCGCGAAGCCTGCCGTAGGGGCCGCAGAGGCAAGGAGGCCACCGCCAGAGGCATGATCGCCGCCTTGGCGCAGAACCCGACGCAAGGTGTCGCGAAACGCGCCCGACCGGCGATCACAACCGTGTCAGGGCCGCGGAGGCGGCGCTCCCGGGGAGGGGCGCACGGGCAGCCCGGCAGCGGGAGGCCTGTGGTGGGCGCGCAGTTCCCGACCGGCAGGCCGCGACCTCGTTCGCCGCGGTGTCGCGGGCGAGCCCCCGTTCCGGGCGTCGAGCATCAAGTCGTGTCTGTGGCGCCGTTGCGTGCCGCACGGGTGATCGGGGAACCGCCGGTTGGTCGTCTGCCCTCGGCCAGGAGCGGGCCCTCGGCCCAAACGTGGTGGCGTCACCCGTCCGTGCGCTCCAGGATCGGTGGGTGCCCGTCGACTCCGCCGTCCAGCGCCGGATCCTGCTCGTGCTCGCCGCCGCCCAGGTGCTGGGTGGGGTCGGGGTGGCCGGGGCGATCTCCGTCAGCTCGCTCGTGGCCGCCCGGATGTCCGGTTCGGAGGCCGTTGGTGGGCTGGCGCAGACCGGCACGGTGCTGGGGGCGGCCGCGGCGTCGTTCGTCGTGGCCCGGGTGGCGGCGCGGGCGGGGCGGCGTCCCGCGCTCAGCCTCGGCTACGCGGTGGCGGCGCTGGGTGGGGCGGGTGCGGTGGTGGCCGTGTCGCTGGGCAGCGCGCCCGCGCTGCTCGGCACGCTGGTGCTCATCGGCGCCGCCACCGCGGCCGGGCTCGCCGCCCGTTTCGCCGCCACCGACCTCGCACCGCCCGACGGCAGGGCTCGCGCGTTGTCGCTGGTGGTCTGGGCCACCACGGTGGGGGCGGTCGCGGGCCCCAACCTCGCCGCACCGGTCCAGACCGTGGCCGGGAACCTGGGCCTGGAGCCCGGTGCGGGCCCGTTCCTGCTGTGCACCGTGGCCTTCGCACTCGCTGCTGCAGGCACCTGGGCGGGTCTGCGGCCCGACCCCCTGATCGCCGCCCGCGCGGCGGCACCCGTCGACCCGGGTCGCCCGCCCGGCGCGGCAGAGGTGCGGGCCGCGCTGTTCTCCTCGCCCGCCGCGCTCCTCGGGCTCGGCGGGATCGTCGTCGGCCACCTGCTCATGGTCGGCCTGATGTCGATGACGCCCGTGCACATGGACCACGGCGGGGCCACGCTCGCGGTGGTCGGCCTCGTGATCAGCCTGCACGTCGTCGGGATGTACGCGTTCAGCCCGCTGCTCGGCTGGCTCGCCGACCGCGCCGGGCGCCCGCGCGTGCTCGCACTGGCTGCGGTGTTCCTGCTCGCGGCCGGGCTCCTGTGCGCCCTGGCCGGACCGGCCGACACGGCGATGCTCAGTGCCGGGCTCGTGCTGCTCGGCCTCGGGTGGTCCGGCGGACTCGTGGCCGGCTCGGCGCTGCTCACCGAGTCGGTGCCGGTGCGGGTGCGCACCGGCGTGCAGGGCCTCGCCGACGTCGCCATGAACGTGAGCGGCGCCGTCGGTGGCATCGCGGCCGGCCTCGTGTTCGCCGGGGCGTCGTACGCGGCGCTCGGCGTGGTGGCCGCCGTGCTCGCCGTGCCGTACCTGCTGGCCGCGGGCACCGCCGGGCTGCGGGCGCGGCCGGCGACCTGACGCGGGGACGTCAGCGGCGGCGGTTGTGCCACCACCAGCGCGCCAGCACGACCAGCGACGCCAGCAGGCCGAACAGGATCACCAGCCGGCCCAGCGGCGACGAGAGACCGGTGGGGTCCTGCGCGAGAACGGACATCACGGACGTCGACGCTACCGGCTCGGATCCCATCGCGGCCGGGCTGTCCCGTACGACGGGGCGGGGGGCGGCCAGGTCAGGGGCCTGCCGCCGACCGTGCCGGGTGGGCGGGCGAGGGTCAGGCGGCCGTCGGGTGCGTCGAGGTCGACCAGGTACGGCCGCGGGTCGACGTCGGGGACGTACCCCGGTGCCACGCGGGGGAGCGACTGCAACCACGCCGCCGTGCCGGCCAGCGCGAGCTGGACGTGGTGGCTCCCGCCGGAACGGCGCTGTTCGGCGAGCGCGAGGAGGGCGCCGGCCGCGGCGAGGTAGCCGGTGGCGTGGTCGAGCAGCTGGGCCGGGAGCGCACCGGGGGAGCCGTCCACGCTTTCGGTGTGGGCGATCCCGCAGGCGGCTTGCACGATGCTGTCGAAGCCGCGCCGGTGCGCCCACGGCCCCTCGTGGCCCCACGCCGACAGCGTGACGACCACCAGGCCGGGGTGTCGCCGCGCCAGCTCGGCGGGGGCGAGCCCGAAGCGGTCGAGCGCTCCGGGGCGGTAGCCGGTGACGACGACGTCGGCGCCGGCCAGCAGGTCCTCCAGCGCCGGCCGGTGCGCGGTGAGGTCGAGCAGCGCGCTGCGCTTGCCCGGCAGCGTGTCGTACGCCTGGAGCGCGATCTCCGGCCGGCCGGGAGGGTCGAGGCGCAGGACGTCGGCGCCGTGGACCGCGAGCGTGCGCGTCGCGACGGGGCCGGCGATCACCCGGGTCAGGTCCAGCACGCGGGGCCTCCCGGCCGGGCGCGGGGGCGCGGCGCCCAGCACCCGCCGCTCGACGAGCGGGGGCGGCGGTCCCGCTGCCGCGCGCCACGTCTCCTCGGTGCGCACCGCGGCCCCGACGCCGCCCGCCTCGTGCAGCGCGTCCTCCAACTCGAGCGCACCGCGCTCCGCGATCGCCGCGGGCGCGTCGGCCTCCGCGCAGCCCAGCACGCGCAGGGCCGCAGCCCGGTGCCACGCGTAATTGGCGTGCAGCCGCAGCCAGCCGTCCGCCGTGCGGTGGAAGGCCGACAGGGGGTCGAACGGGCTGCCGACCTCCCGGCCGTCGAGCCGGACGTGGCGCTCGCTGCGCAGGGCCACCGCGAGCGCGCCCGTGTCGACCGCGACTGGCACACCCGTGCCCGCGGTGGCGGCCAGCAGGCTCGCGCCCACCGCGGCGGCGCCCACGTCCGTGACCGGGAACGTGGAGCGCAGCACCGCGGGTGGGCCGCTGACGTCGATGCGGTCGAGCTCGTCGGGATCGCCACCGAGCGACGTCCACACGGCGGGCAGCAGGTCCGGCACACCTGGAGCGTGCCACTACCGTGGAAGCGTGCGACTGACCTACTTCCGCGAGCTGATGGAGACCGAGTTCGGCGTCGCCCGCGCCGGGTCGGTGTCCCGCGACCACGTGTTCGCCGAGCTGGGCGACCGCACGGTGGAGCAGGCCCTCGAGGCCGGGATCGAGCCGCGTGAGGTCTGGCTCGCCGTCTGCCGCGCCTACGACGTGCCCCCTGCACGCCGCTGACCGTCACGCCGACGGCGGGCGGAACACCCCGAAGCGGTTGCCGGACCGGTCGAGCAGGTGGGCGAAGGTCAGCCCGGCCGGCGTGGTGATCGGCGGGACGAGGACCTTGCCGCCGAGCTGCTCCGCCTGGGCGCATACGGCCGCGACGTCCTCGACGACCACCATGAACACGGCGTGGTTCTCCACGCCTCCTCCGGTGTGGGCGATACCGCCCGCGGCCCGGTCCTGGCCGGGGTAGCCGAGGAAGTCGTAGCCCGGCGCGGGGGAGCCGGGCACGACGCTCCAACCGAACAGGTCGCCGTAGAACTCCCGGGCGGCTGCCGGGTCGTCCGTGCCGATCTGGAACCACGCGATGGTGCCGGGTGCGGGAGCGCTGCTGTCGTTCGTCATGGCGGCAGCGTCGACCCGCCGCGCGACAACCCCCTGTCGGTGTTTTCGACGTTCTCATACGAGGTGCAACTCGCGGACCACGAGGTCGTCCGGGAGGTCGCACTCCAGCTCCTCGAAGCTGCGCCGCGGCGCCCGGTCGTCGAGCAGGACGGCGCTGCGGATCCGGTCGGTGCGGAACACCCGGCCCTCCCCGCGCAGGCGGCACCAGCCCAGGAAGTACCAGCACTGCGCGCCGGCGCTGAACCCCACGGGTTCCACGTCGCGCGCGGTGACCGCCCCGGAGCGGTCGACGTACCCGATCCGCACCACGCGGCACGTGGCCACGGCCTCCTCCAGCACCGCGGGCACCCGTGCGGGGGCGTCCGGCTCGGTGGGGAACAGGAACCGGATGCGGTCGGCCAGCTCGCGCGCGGCCGCGCCGTCGCCCGCCGACATCGCCGAGAGGATCTTGTGCAGCGCGGTGCGCGCCGCCCGGCCGTAGGGCGACCCCTCCTCCCGGCCGAGCGCGATGGCCACCGCGACCGCCTCCGCCGGCGTGAAGTTGAGCGGCGGCAGCGTGCGGGCCTTGTCGAGGGTGTAGCCGCCGCTGCGCCCGACGTCGGCGTAGATCGGCACCCCGGCCTGCTGCAGCGCCGAGACGTCCCGCTCGACGGTGCGCGCGCTCACCTCGAACCGGGCGGCCAGCTCGCGGGCGCTCACGCGGCGGGGAGCGCAGGCGCGCAGGTGCTCGACCAGGGCGTAGAGGCGGTCGGTGCGGTTCACGGGGCGAGGGTAGGGCGGCCCACCGACAGCGGCCGCCGCTGGTTCAGGAAAGCCACATTCAGGGCCGCAGCGGCCCTGAATGTGGCTTTCCTGCCCGCTCCCAGGGCGGCCGTCGGCGAGCACCCGCGCCCAGCAGCACGCCAGCGTGGTCGGGTCGACCCTCAGGTACTGCTCACCCGCGGTGATCGGCGTGAGCAGTACGTCAGGGCGTGCGTGACGACCACGACGTTCGGCTCGCACGCATCCGCCTGCCCGAAGCGGCCGGCCGAAGCCCCCCGAGGCCCTCCGAAGTTCAGGAAAGCCACGTTCCGGGCCTCTCCGGCCCTGAAAGTGGCTTTCCTGAACTTCCGGGACCGCCGCCGGGCGCGGCATCCTCGCCACCCGGCGTGTCATGTCGCCGCTCGAACAGGTGTTCGCTACGATTCCATCCACGTCGCGGTGCGACTGTCCACAGATCGCCACCGCCCCGCGCAGATCGTCGGTGGTGCCCCCTACCGTCGACGCCGACGACAGACCCGTCCGAGCACTGAGGTGGAGACCCGGCGATGACCGCACCCGACCGCGAGAAGGCGTTGCAGCTCGCCCTCGCACAGATCGAGAAGAACCACGGCAAGGGGTCGGTGATGCGCCTCGGCGACGACACCCGCCCGCCGATCGGGATCATCCCCACCGGGTCGATCGCGCTCGACGTCGCGCTCGGCGTGGGCGGCCTGCCCCGCGGGCGCGTGGTGGAGGTCTACGGCCCCGAGTCCAGCGGTAAGACCACGGTCGCGCTGCACGCGGTGGCCAGCGCGCAGGCGGCGGGTGGCGTCGCCGCGTTCATCGACGCGGAGCACGCGCTCGACCCCGAGTACGCCAAGGCGCTCGGCGTCGACACCGACGCCCTGCTCGTGTCCCAGCCCGACACCGGTGAGCAGGCCCTCGAGATCGCCGACATGCTCATCCGGTCCGGCGCCCTCGACATCATCGTCATCGACTCGGTCGCGGCGCTCGTCCCGCGCGCGGAGATCGAGGGCGAGATGGGCGACAGCCACGTGGGCCTGCAGGCCCGGCTCATGAGCCAGGCGCTGCGCAAGATCACGGGTGCGCTGAGCAGCTCGGGCACCACGGCGATCTTCATCAACCAGCTGCGCGAGAAGATCGGCGTGATGTTCGGGTCGCCGGAGACCACCACCGGTGGCCGCGCCCTCAAGTTCTACGCCTCGGTCCGCCTCGACATCCGCCGCATCGAGACGCTCAAGGACGGTTCCGACATGGTCGGCAACCGCACCCGCGTCAAGGTGGTCAAGAACAAGGTGGCGCCGCCGTTCAAGCAGGCCGAGTTCGACATCCTCTACGGCGTCGGCATCAGCCGTGAGGGCTCGCTGATCGACGTCGGCGTCGAGCAGGCGATCATCCGCAAGTCCGGTGCCTGGTACACCTACGAGGGCGACCAGCTCGGGCAGGGCAAGGAGAACGCCCGCAAGTTCCTGCGCGACAACCCCGACGTCGCCAACGAGATCGAGAAGCGGATCAAGGAGAAGCTCGGGATCGGCGCCCAGGTCGACGCCGAGGCCGAGCCGCTGCCCGCTCCCGTCGACTTCTGAGCATGGCTCGCGATCCGGAGCCGGAGCCCGGCCGGGTCGCGCGGCTCGACGGGCTCGACGCGCCGGCCGGTGAGGGAGCGCAGAGCGCACCGGTCGCGCGGTTCGGCGAACTGCTCGCGGCCGGCACCACCCCGGAACCGGTCGACGGCAGCCCGGTCCCGGTCGGGCCGGCCGACCTGGGGCGGATCGGACGCGTGGGGAGCGCGTCCGCCGCACCGGTCGCCGACCTCGACGAGGGCAACGCGGAGCCGGCGGCGCCCGGCGTTGTCGCGCTGTTCGACAGCCCCGCGATCGGCGCGGGCCGCGACGACGTCGAGGTCGCCGAACTCGGCCCCGGCGCACTGAACCGGGCCGCCCGCGCCGGCCGCCGCCGCGGCACCCGGCCGGCCGCCGACCGCGACCCGGGCCGCCGGGATCCGGGCCGCCGTGACCTGGACCGCGACTCCGGCCGGGACCAGGGCCGCGATCCGGGCCGTGACGCCGGCCGCCCTGACTCGAGTAAGGGCCCGGGCGACGACCAGGACACGGCCGAACGCCGAGGAGCACGCAGGCGGCGGGGCGCCCGGCTCGCCGATGCGTCGCAACCGGCGGAGCTGGTCGAGGTGGGGCATGCGCCGGAGACCACGGAGCCGGGCCACCCGGCGGCGGAGGACGGCCGGTCGCGCAAGCGCCCGCGTGGCCGGCGCGGGCGCGGGCCCGAGGAGCTCGACCCCGACGCCGACCCGGTGGCCGTCGCGCGCGAGGTCTGCCTGCGGCTGCTCACCGACCGCGCGCGCACCCGCAAGGAGCTTGCTCAGGCGCTGCGGCGCAAGGGCGTGCCCGACGACGCGGCCCACACGGTGCTGGAGCGGTTCGACGAGGTCGGGCTCATCGACGACGCCGCGTTCGCCGGACAGTGGGTGCGCTCGCGGCACAACCACCGCGGGCTCGCCCGCCGTGCCATCGCCATGGAGCTGCGGCGCAAGGGCGTGAGCGACGAGGACGCGGGGGAGGCGCTGGCCGAGGTCGACGCCGAGTCCGAGGAACGCCGGGCGCGGGAGCTGGTCGACCGCAAGCTGCGCACGCTCGCCGTCGGCACCGCCGAGCAGCGGGCGGCGGCCGGGCGGCGGCTGGTCGGCATGCTGGCCCGCAAGGGCTACGGGGCGGGCACCGCCTACCGCGTGGTGAAGGAGGCGCTCGCCGAGCGCGGGGCCGAGATCGACGAACTCGGCGAGGGCGAGGTCGTCGACGACTGAGCCGCTGGCTAGCGCTGCGGCTACTTCTTGAGCCGCCTGCTCCCGCCGTGCCAGTCCTCGAGCGCGCCGACTTCGCCGTCGCGCCAGCCGAGGGCGCGCAGCTGCACCCGCTCGCGCAAGCTGCGCTTCAGCTCCGCGAAGCCGGGGAAGCGGGTCAGGGCGATCACGTGGTCCCACAGCTGCGCGGCCTGCTCCTCGGTGGGCAGCCGGCTGATCACCGGCCCGAAGAACGCCACACCGTCCGGGGGCTCGAAGTGCAGGATCGGCGTGCCCACGTCCTTGCCGGTGAGTGAGAGCGCCTCGTCGGTCTCGGCCTGGATCTCGGCGTCCCACGACCCGTCGTCCAAGGCGGCGGCGAGCGTGACCGGCAGCCCCACCGAGTCCAGCACCGGCTCCACGAACTCGGCGGTGCCGCGCCGTTCGCGGGTTTCGGCGTCGTTTGCGGCGCCCTCCCGGTCGAAGATCATCTCCCCGAGCGCGGCGTAGAGCGCACCCACCGCCGCGGGGCCGTGCTCGGCGCGGGTGCGGGCGGCCACCCGCAGCAGCCGCAGGCCCGCCGTGTGGCCCGCCTCGTACCCCGGCGGGAACTGCTCGGCGTAGTCCACCTGGGCGTTCACCAGCCGCAGGGAGATGAACCGCCAGTCGACCTCGTAGTCGCGCTGCGCCTGCACCATCCGCACCCACTTGCTGGTCATCCAGGCGAACGGGCACACCGGGTCGAAGTAGAAGTGGATGTCGGCTTCGGCCATCCCGGGACCATAACGGCCGGACGGGCGATCCCGCCGGACGTGACGGCTCAGTCGGTGGCGGGGCGCAGCACCTGCACGTCGCCCGCGAAGCCGTCACCGGCCGACAGCACGGCGAGGAACGACAGCAGCGTGGCGCGGAACGCGCGCACGGCGTGGGTGGGGGTGAGGTCGGCCCGCCGCGCGAGGGCCACCGTGCGGAAGATCGGCGGGGTGAGCACCGTGCGGCGCAGCCGCGGGCGCCCGGCGAACACGAGGTCGGGCACCACCGCCACGCCGGTGCCCGCCTCCACCATCCGCAGCACGGCGTCCATCTCGCCGCCCTCCACCGCGAACCGCGGTTCCACGCCGGCGTCCGCGAAGGCCTGGAGCGTGGACTCGCGCACGTCGTAGCCGCGCCGGGGCACCACGAGCGACCGGCGGCCCAGCTCGCGCACGCTCATCGAGGCGCGCGCCGTGGGTGAGCGTTCCGAGGCGGGGGAGGCGACCGACAGGCGCTCGCGCAGCACGGGGGTGGTGTGCAGGGCGGGGTCGATCCCGGCCGGCGGCACGATCACCAGCGCCACGTCCAGCTCGCCGCGCACCAGCGACCGCACGAGCGGCTGCGAGCCGTCCTCGGACAGCTCGAGGTGGATGTCCGGGTGCTGCTCGTGGAACACGCGCAGCACGTCGGCGAGCACGCCGATGCACAGCGAGGGGGTGCCGCCCACGCGGATGCGCCCGCTGCGCAGCCCGACGATCTCGGCCACGGCGGTGCGGGCGCTGTCGGCGTCGGCGAGCATGCGGCGGGCGAGCGGCAGCAGCGCCTCGCCCGCGGGGGTGAGGACGGGGCCGTCGCGGGCGCCGCGGTCGACCAGCTCGGCGCCCAGCTCCGTCTCGAGCGCCTTGAGCTGGCGCGACAACGTGGGCTGCGCCACGCCCACGGATTCGGCCGCTCGCGTGAAGCTGCGCACGTCGGCCACGGCGAGGAAGTACGCGAGCTGCGTCAACGTCACGCCCATAGCGTACGTGCATGGCATCAGCGCATTCGATGCATTGGACCGCACCCCGTTGCGCTATCGACGCTGAGCGCATGGTGACCGTGGATCAGCGCCCCGCCCTGCGCGCGGGCCGCCCGCCGCGCCGCACGTCGATCCAGCTCAAGTACGTCATGGCTGCCTCGGGCGCGGTGATGCTGCTCTACCTGGTCGCGCACATGGTGGGCAACCTGAAGATCTTCCTCGGGGCGGAGGCGATCGACACGTACGCCGCCTGGCTGCGCGAGGTCGGGGAGCCCGCGCTGCCGGCCGAGACCGTGCTCTGGCTGGTGCGGGTGGTGCTCGCGGTCTCCCTGGTCGCGCACATCGTGTCGGCCACGATCCTCGCGCGCCGCGCCCGGCGGGCCCGTCCGGTGCGCTACGCCCACCGCACCCCGGTGCAGGGCAGCTACGCGGCCCGCACGATGCGCTGGGGCGGTGTGATCATCGCGCTGTTCGTCGTCTACCACCTGCTCGACCTCACGACCGGCACGCTCAACCCGAACGGCGTGCACAGCGAGGTCCACGCGAACCTCGTGGCCGACTTCGCGCCGGAGCGCTGGTACGTCACGCTCGCCTACACGCTCGCCGTGGTGGCCGTCGGCTTCCACGTCCGGCACGGCGTGTGGAGCGCCCTGCAGACGTTCGGCCGTTCCAGCTCCGCCACCCAGAAGACGCTGCAGGGCGTCGCGCTCGGCGTGGCGATCGTGCTGGTGGCCGGTTTCCTCTCCGTCCCGTTCGCCGTGCTGACCGGATTGGTGGCGTGACATGGCCTCGTACTCCGACTTCGTCGTCGGCTCGCCGCTAGTGGACACCGCGGCGCCCGACGGTCCGATCGAGACGCGCTGGGAGCGGCGCCGGTTCGGCGTCAAGCTGGTGAACCCGGCCAACAAGCGCAAGATGAAGGTCATCGTGGTCGGCACGGGCCTGGCCGGCGGGTCGGCCGCGGCCACGCTGGCCGAGCTCGGGTACCAGGTGAGTTCGTTCTGCTACCAGGACAGCCCGCGGCGCGCCCACTCCATCGCCGCCCAGGGCGGCATCAACGCCGCGAAGAACTACCGCGGCGACGGCGACAGCATCCACCGGTTGTTCTACGACACGGTCAAGGGCGGCGACTTCCGCTCCCGCGAGTCGAACGTGCACCGGCTCGCCGAGATCAGCGTGCAGATCATCGACCAGTGCGTGGCGCAGGGCGTGCCGTTCGCCCGCGAGTACGGCGGCCTGCTGGACACCCGCTCGTTCGGTGGGGCGCAGGTGTCGCGCACCTTCTACGCGCGCGGCCAGACCGGCCAGCAGCTGCTGCTGGGCGCCTACCAGGCCCTGGAGCGCCAGATCGACGCCGGCGGCGTCACGATGTACCCGCGGCACGAGATGCTCGAGCTGATCGTGGTCGACGGGCGCGCCCGCGGCATCGTGGCGCGCGACCTGGTGACGGGGGAGACCGAGAGCCACCTGGCCGACGCCGTCGTGTTGGCGTCGGGTGGCTACGGCAACGTCTTCTACCTCTCCACGAACGCCAAGGGCTGCAACGTCACCGCGAGCTGGCGGGCGCACCGCAAGGGCGCGCTGTTCGCCAACCCCTGCTACACGCAGATCCACCCGACGTGCATCCCGGTGAGCGGCGACCACCAGTCGAAGCTCACGCTGATGAGCGAGTCGCTGCGCAACGATGGCCGGGTCTGGGTGCCGGTGAAGGCCGGGGACACGCGGGCGCCGGGCGACATCCCGGACGCCGAGCGCGACTACTTCCTGGAGCGCCAGTACCCGGCGTTCGGCAACCTGGTGCCGCGCGACATCGCCAGCCGCGCCGCGAAGAACGTCTGCGATGCGGGCCGCGGTGTCGGGCCCACCGGCCTGGGCGTCTACCTCGACTTCGCCGACGCGATCGCGCGCCTGGGCCGCGCCGCGGTGGCCGCGAAGTACGGGAACCTGTTCCAGATGTACCAGCGCATCACCGGCGAGGACCCCTACGAGGTGCCGATGCGCATCTTCCCGGCGGTGCACTACACGATGGGCGGGCTGTGGGTCGACTACGACCTGCAGAGCAGCGTCCCGGGCCTGTTCGTGGTGGGGGAGGCCAACTTCTCCGACCACGGCGCCAACCGGCTCGGTGCGTCGGCGCTGATGCAGGGGCTCGCCGACGGCTACTTCGTGCTGCCCAACACGATCGGCGACTACCTCGCCCGGGGCGTCGAGCCGATCACGAAGGACGCGCCGGAGGTGCGGGAGGCCGAGCAGGCGGTGGCCGACCGGGTCACGAAGCTCCTCGCCATCGACGGCGACCGCACCGTGGACTCCTTCCACCGCGAGCTGGGCCACCTCATGTGGGACCACTGCGGGATGGAGCGCACCGAGGAGGGCCTGCGCAAGGCGCTCGAGCGGATCCCGGAGCTGCGCCGGGAGTTCTGGACCAGCGTGAAGGTGCCCGGCTCGGCCGCCACCTTGAACCAGTCGTTGGAGAAGGCGGGCCGCGTGGCCGACTTCCTCGAGCTCGCCGAGCTGATGTGCCTCGACGCGCTGCACCGCGAGGAGAGCTGCGGCGGGCACTTCCGCGCCGAGTCCCAGACCGAGGACGGCGAGGCCGCCCGCAAGGACGACGAGTTCTCCTACGTCGCGGCGTGGGAGTTCACCGGTGAGGGCAAGGCTCCGGTCCTGCACAAGGAAGACCTGCACTTCGAGTACGTCACCCCCAGCCAGAGGAGCTACAAGTGAGGCTCAACCTGCGCGTCTGGCGCCAGGACGGCCCCGATGACGAGGGGCGCATCGTCGCCTACCGCGTCGACGACGCCGACGAGGACATGTCGTTCCTCGAGCTCATGGACGTGCTCAACGAGAAGCTGATCCTCGACGGCGAGGAGCCGGTGGCGTTCGACCACGACTGCCGCGAGGGCATCTGCGGCGCGTGCAGCATGGTGATCAACGGTGAGCCGCACGGCCCGCAGAAGGCCACCACCACCTGCCAGCTGCACCTGCGGCACTTCCGCGACGGCGAGACGATCACCGTGGAGCCGTTCCGCGCCGCGGCCTTCCCCGTGGTGAAGGACCTGGTCGTGGACCGGGGGGCGTTCGACCGGATCGTCGCCTCCGGTGGCTACATCTCCGCGCCGACGGGCGCCGCGCCGGAGGCGCACGCCACGCCGGTGCCGAAGCCGAACGCCGACCGCGCGTTCACGGCGGCCGCGTGCATCGGCTGCGGTGCGTGCGTGGCCGCGTGCCCGAACGGGAGCGCGTCGCTCTTCGTCGGGGCGAAGATCACGCACCTCGGCGAGCTGCCCCAGGGGCAGCCGGAGCGTTCCGACCGCGTGATCCGCATGGTGCAGACGCACGACGCCGAGGGCTTCGGTGGCTGCACCAACACCGGCGAGTGCGCGGTGGCCTGCCCGAAGGAGATCCCGCTCGACGTGATCTCGCAGCTCAACCGCGACTACCTCGCCGCGACGACCCACCGCCGCTGATCCCCGCGGGCCCACGCCCCGCGGTTGCCGACCAGGTAGCCGATGCCGACGGTGCGCAGGCGCGGGGCCGACTCACAGGTTCGCCTCGTCCTTCTCCGCGGGCGCGCCGTGGGCGTTGCTCAGGGCGGTCAGCCAGGCGAGGTGGCCGGTGAGTGCCGCGCGTCCGGTGGGGGTGAGGCGGAACCAGGTGCGGGGTCGGCGCCCGACCGAGCCCTTGCGGACCTCGAGGTAGCCGGCCTCCTCGAGGGTGCGGCTGTGCTTGGAGATCGCCGAGTCGCTCACGGCGAGCATGTCGCGGGCGGTGGCGAAGTCGACCCACTCCGCACCCTGCAACAGCGCGCAGAGAGCCAGCCGTGGACCGGTCTCCAGCAGCGGGTCGCGGCTCACGGGGTGGCCAGACCGGCCTCGATGTCGGCGCGCATCGCCCGGCGGGTGGCCACCTGGACGGCGAACACGACGACGGCGACCGGGACGAGCAGGTACAGGGCGATGTCGCGGTGGGCGTGCTCGACGAGCTGGTGGATCCCGAGGAAGCCGCACGCGGTGATGACGATCCCGGCGATCCAGATCCTGCGGGCCTTCGGGTAGGAGCTGATCCGGCGCGGCAGGTACACCCCGGAGCGGCGGCGCCGGACCGCCGAGTAGACGGCCGAGGCCACCGCCAGCGCCGCGAGCGCCCAGGGCAGGTACGTCGTGTCCCCGGAGGGGAGGTACGACATCCAGATCGACAGCCCGGCGCAGAGCACCAGCGCGACCCCGTAGACCGCCCAGTAGGTGCGGGGGAACCCGGCGTGCGCGGCGATCTTGCGCCGCGCCTCGGCGACCTGGTCGAGCTCGGGTGTTCCGGACATCGTGCCCCCTCTGATCGGCATCTACTTTCTAGATGGAAAGCATAGGAAGGACGGCAAGTGCCGTCAACCGCCCACCCCGGCGAAGAACTCGACCATGCCCCGCGGTGAGTCGTCGGCGAAGCACAGCTCGAGCCCGTCGGCGGACTCCCGGGCCGCCACGGCGGAAGCGCGGGAACATCCGCGCCTCGTAGTGCGACAGCGCGGCCGCGGTGTCTGCGCCGTGCTCGACCAGGGCCAGCGCCAACTCGGCGGCGTCGAGCATCGCGGCGTTGGCGCCCTCGCCGGCGAACGGCGACATCAGGTGGGCGGCATCGCCGACCAGGGTCACGCCCGGGGTGCGCGGCCACGCGTGGCCGGTGGCGAGGGCGTGGATCCGCCGCGGGGTGATCTCGTCGTCGCAGTGGCGGATGAGGTCGGTCGGCTCCGGTGCCCAGTCGGCGAACTCGGCGAGCAGGGCGGCGCGGGTGGTGGCGGTGTCCGACCAGTCGACGCCACGGGTGTCGAGCCGGTCCTCGGGGACGCGCAGCATCGCTCCCAGGTGCAGGGCGCGGCCCCCGTGCCCGCCGATGGACTTGTTGTCCGAGAGGGCGAACAGGCTCCCGGTGCCGACCAGCGCGGCCGAGGCGGGCACCGTGGCCGGCGCATCGGTGACGTGGAGCTCGAAGTAGGTGATGCCGACGTACTCCGGGAAGGCGTCCGACAGCAGGGGGCGCACCCGGGACCACGCGCCGTCGGCCCCGATCAGCAGGTCGGCCGTCACGCGCTCGCCGCCCGCGAAGACGAGCTCGAACCGCCCGTCGTCCGTGCGGCGGGCCCGGCTGAGCTCGCGGTCCCAGACGACCCGTCCGGGGTGCAGCGAGTCCAGCAGCAGGTTCCGCAGGTCCGTCCGGTCGATCTCCGGCCGGCCCGAACGCTCGCCGGGCTGCTCGTCGATGAAGACCGTGCCCGCCTTGTCCCCGCATGGCCTCCGCCTGCGGGTGGACGAGCCGGCGGAACTCCTCGTGCAGCCCGGCTTCGCGCAGGGCCAGCTGGCCGGACTCGACGTGCAGGTCGAGCAGTCCGCCCTGCCGGCGCGCGTCGGGGGCGGCGTCGCGCTCGTAGACGGTGCAGCCGATGCCGTGGCGCTGCAGGATCCGGGCCAGCACCAGCCCGCTGTGCCCGCCGCCGACGACGGCGATGGAAGGGGAGGGGGAGAAGGACATGGCGACACCTCGGGCGAGATCGGCGAGTTCGGCCATCACCACGGCCGCGGTCGTGCTGGCCGACGAGGAGGGCGTCGACGCCGTCTCGATGCGCAAGGTCGCGGCGCGGATGGACCACAGCCCGATGGCGCTCTACCCGCACGTCGGCAACAAGGACGACCTGACCGAGCTCATGTACGACGTGGTGCTGGGCGAGCTGGACCTGACCGGGATCCCGTCCGGGAGCTGGCGCGACGACCTCGCCCGGCTGGCCCGCGAGATGCGCCGGATCCACCACGCGCACCCCTGGCTCGGCCGGTTCGGCCACCGGCCGAGCCTGGGACCCAACGCCCTGCGGTTCCTCGAGGCCGGCCTCGCGTGCGTGGACGGGCTCGGCCTCGACGTGGACGGGATGCTGGACCTGCTGTCCACGGCCCTGCAGTTCACCCGCGGCTTCGTCGGGCAGGAGCTGGGGGAGGCCGAGGCGCAGCGGCGCACCGGCATGGACTTACCAGCGCCACACCGGGCCGTACATCACGCGGCTGCTGGAGGAGGGTGGGCACCCCTACCTGCGCCGGCTGGTCGTGGAGGCCGAGGACCTCCCCGACCAGGACGTGGTGTTCGAACGCCGCCTGGCGATGGTGCTGGACGGGCTCGCGGCCGGGATCGGCCACCCGGGCTGATTCTCCCGGCCGGGGTCACCCCGCTGGATCGGACCAGTACCTGCGGAGCGCCTCCTGGTCGGCGCCGCTGCCGGCGTCCGGGCGGGTTGAGGTGATGTCGCCGATGCACGCCGTCGAGTCCTGGTCGAAGTACAGCCGGGCCGCGCCCTCGCGGTCGACGAAGCGCACCCGCACGCCCTCGCCGCGGGCGTTCTCCCGGGGTGGGATCCCGGCGCGGGTGGCCTGCCCCTGCCCGGCGTAGCGCCACCGCACCGACACGACGGTGCCCGCTCGGGCGTCGCGGCCGGCGAGCACGTCCTGGCGCCGCTCGCGCATCGCCTCGGGCGTGACCGTCCTGGTGAAGACGGCGGTGCGGCCGTCGCCGAGGTCGCAGGCCACGCTCTCGGCCACGTCGGGCTCCGGGGCGCGCCGCTCGCACGAGGCACCGGGCCCGGTGAGGAACGGTGCGGCGAGGGTGCGCAGCTCCGGGTCCTGGAACACGTCGGGCGGGGCGGGCCGCTCCCCGGTGGGGGCGGCGGTGGGCTCGGCGCGCGCGGGTTCGGTCGGCGGGGCGGGCGGGGGCGTGGCCAGCCCGGGAGGTGCCGCCACGGGATCGGGCGGGGAGCCGCCCGTGGCCGAGCCCGCCGTCAGCGAGAGCGTGCCGACGACCGAGGCGATGACCGTGACGCCGACGAGGGCCCCCGCCAGCAGCACGAGCAGCGTGGGCGGCCGGCCGTCGCCCGGCGTGAGCGCACGCCGTGTGGCGGCCAACGCCCCGCCACCCGCACCGCGCTCGTCCACCTCGCGGGTCACGCGGGGAGCCTACGCGTCGCGCGTGAAACGCGTCACGATGAGAACGCACAGTGACAGCCCGCGACACCACGCGCGGCCGGTCGTCGTAGGCTCCGGCGAGATCCAGACGTCCCGACGCCGCGAGGGCTGGAGCGGACGGCGTCGTACCGCACAGAACAAGGAACCCCTGACGTGTCATCCACCACAGACGCGTCCGCAGGCCGGGCGCAGATCTCGGCACGGACACTCCGCACGGACCGGTGGTGGTTGCCACCACTGGCCAACTTCGTCGGGCTCACGGCATGGGTCCTCTACGCCACCGTGCGCTCCTTCATGCAGGAGTGGTACTTCGTCGAGCCGTACAACTACCTCACGCCGTTCTACTCCCCGTGCGTGTCGGTCGGCTGCGTCGAGGAAGCCGCACACTTCGGCCGCTTCCTCCCCGACGTCTGGTGGCTGCCCTACGCCGCGGTCTCGCTGCCGTTCCTGCTGCTGTTCCGGCTCACCTGCTACTACTACCGGAAGGCGTACTACCGGTCGTTCTGGCTGTCGCCGCCCGCGTGCGCCGTGGCTGAGCCGCACCGCAAGTACACAGGTGAGACCCGCTTCCCGCTCATCGGGCAGAACCTGCACCGCTACTTCTTCTACATCGCCACGTTCGTCGCGCTGATCAACACCTACGACGCGTTCTACGCGTTCGTGCGCACCGACGGCGAGTTCGGGTTCGGCCTGGGCAACGTCATCCTGCTGGTGAACGTCTTCTTCCTCTGGTGCTACTCGCTGTCGTGCCACTCGTGCCGCAGCATCATCGGTGGGAGGCTCAACCACTTCTCGAAGCACCCGGTGCGCTACAAGTTCTGGCAGTTCGTGTCCAGGCTCAACACCAAGCACATGCAGTTCGCCTGGATCACGCTCGCGACCTTGGCGTTCACCGACTTCTACATCATGGCCGTGGCGGCGGGCTGGATCCCCGACCTGCGGATCATCAACTGAGGGTGATGGCAGATGACCGAAGAGATCGAGCGCTACGAATTCGACGTCGTCGTCATCGGCGCCGGGGGTGCCGGGCTGCGGGCCGCCATCGAGGCGAGGGCGCAGGGCAAGCGCACCGCCATCATCTCCAAGTCGCTGTTCGGCAAGGCGCACACGGTGATGGCCGAGGGCGGGTGCGCGGCCGCGATGGGGAACGTCAACCCCAACGACAGCTGGAAGGTGCACTTCCGCGACACGATGCGCGGCGGGAAGTTCCTCAACAACTGGCGGATGGCCGAGCTGCACGCCAAGGAGGCCCCGGACCGCGTCTGGGAGCTGGAGACCTACGGTGCGCTGTTCGACCGCACCAAGGACGGCAAGATCAGTCAGCGGAACTTCGGCGGGCACACCTACCCGCGGCTGGCGCACGTCGGTGACCGCACCGGCCTGGAGATGATCCGCACGCTGCAGCAGAAGGTGGTGTCGCTGCAGCAGGAGGACTACGCCGAGACCGGTGACTACGAGGCCAACATCCGGGTCTTCCACGAGACCACGATCACCGAGATCTTCAAGGACGACGGCAAGATCGCCGGGTGCTTCGGCTACTACCGCAACACCGGCAAGTTCGTCCGGTTCGACGCGCCGGCGATCGTGCTGGCCACCGGCGGGGTGGGCAAGAGCTACCAGGTGACGTCGAACTCCTGGGAGTACACCGGCGACGGCCACGCGCTCGCCCTCCGCGCGGGCGCCACGCTGATCAACATGGAGTTCCTGCAGTTCCACCCGACGGGCATGGTCTGGCCGCCGTCGGTGAAGGGGATCCTGGTCACGGAGTCGGTGCGCGGCGACGGCGGTGTGCTGCGCAACTCCGAGGGCGAACGGTTCATGTTCAACTACGTGCCGGACGTCTTCCGCGAGCAGTACGCCGAGACCGAGGAGGAGGGCGACCGCTGGTACACCGACGCCGACAACAACCGGCGCCCGCCCGAACTGCTGCCGCGTGACGAGGTCGCCCGCGCGATCAACGCCGAGGTCAAGGCGGGGCGGGGCAGCCCCCACGGCGGCGTGTTCCTCGACATCGCCTCCCGGCTCTCGCCGGAGGAGATCCAGAAGCGGCTCCCGTCGATGTACCACCAGTTCAAGGAGCTGGCCGACGTCGACATCACGAAGGAGCCGATGGAGGTCGGCCCCACCTGCCACTACGTGATGGGCGGCGTGGAGGTCGACCCGGACACCGCGATGTCCAAGGTGCCGGGCCTGTTCGCCGCGGGCGAGGTCGCGGGCGGCATGCACGGCTCCAACCGGCTCGGCGGCAACTCGCTGTCCGACCTCATCGTGTTCGGCCGCCGGGCCGGGCTCGGGGCGGCCGAGTACGTCGACACGCTCGGCGGGGTGCGCCCGGCCGTGCGGATCGACGACGTCACGACGGCGCAGGACCGCGCGCTGCTGCCGTTCTCCAGCGCCACCGAGGGCGGGGAGAACCCCTTCGTCGTGCAGCTGGAGCTGCAGAGGACGATGAACGAGCTCGTCGGCATCATCCGCAAGTCCGAGGAGATGGAGCAGGCGCTCAAGGCGCTGCAGGCCATCGCGGCGAAGGCGCGCACGGTCACCGTGGAGGGCGGCCGCGCGTTCAACCCGGGCTGGCACCTGGCGCTGGACCTGCGCAACATGCTGCTCGTGTCGCTGTGCGTGGCCAAGGCCGCGCTGGAGCGGCAGGAGAGCCGCGGCGGGCACACCCGCGACGACTACCCCGTCATGGACTCCGACTGGCGCCACCTGCTGCTCGTGCTGTCGGCGAACGGCGAGGACGACGTGCACCTGGTGCGCCAGGAACAGGTGCCGATGCGGCCCGACCTGCTCGACCTCTTCGAGCTGGACGAGCTCAAGAAGTACTACACCGGCGAGGAGCTCGGCGGGCATCGCGCCGGGGTGGGAGAGAAGGCATGAGCTACGACGCGCACTTCCGGGTGTGGCGGGGGGACGACGAGAAGGGCGAGCTCGTCGACTACCCGGTGGAGGTGAACGAGGGCGAGGTCGTCCTCGACATCATCCACCGGCTCCAGCAGACCCAGGCCCAGGACCTCGCCGTCCGCTGGAACTGCAAGGCCGGCAAGTGCGGCTCGTGCAGTGCCGAGATCAACGGCCGGCCGCGGCTGATGTGCATGACCCGGATGTCGACGTTCGCCGAGGACGAGGTCATCACGGTCACGCCGCTGCGCACGTTCCCGGTGGTCCGCGACCTCGTCACCGACGTGTCGTTCAACTACACGAAGGCCCGCGAGATCCCCAGCTTCGCGCCGCCGCCGGACGTCGAGCCCGGTGACTACCGGATGCAGCAGGTCGACGTGGAGCGGAGCCAGGAGTTCCGCAAGTGCATCGAGTGCTACCTGTGCCAGAACACCTGCCACGTGGTGCGTGATCACGAGGAGAACAAGGAGAACTTCGCCGGCCCGCGCTACCTGATGCGCGTGGCGGAGCTCGACATGCACCCCCTCGACGTCGCCGACCGCAAGGAGGCGGCCCAGGAGGAGCACGGCCTCGGCTACTGCAACATCACCAAGTGCTGCACCGAGGTCTGCCCGGAGCACATCAAGATCACCGACAACGCGCTCATCCCGCTCAAGGAGCGCGTGGTGGACCGCAAGTACGACCCGGTGGTCTGGCTGGGCAAGAAGATCTTCAAGCGCTCGGAGGCCTGACCACCCGGGCGGTGTGATCGGCGAGGAGGGGGCTGCGTTCCGCGGAACGCAGCCCCCTCCGCGTGTTCTCACCCGGATGCCGCGCGCCGGCCACGCTGCGCCGCCGAAGATCACCCGGATGGCAACGCTGCGTGTCGTCATGACCGCGTGACGTCACCGTTCCCGTGCTCGTTGTGCCGAACGGCGCCGTTGCGGCGCGCAGGACGGAGGGCGAGGGATGACGGCGGCGACGGCAGGCGGGGTGGAGACCCCGGCGGGGGCACCACCGGTGTGGACGACGCGGGTGGCGCCGTCGGGGGCCCGGGTCGCCCTGCTCGTCCCCGAGGTGCTCGGTTCGCTGCGCTGGTACGCCAGCACCCGGTTCACCGGCCCGCGCACCGCACGGCAGTTCTTCCTCGCCCCCCGCGGCGAGCACCGCGTGATCCCCACCCACGTGCTGCCCGGGGCGCGTGAGCGGCGGGTGCCGCTGCGCGGGGCGGACGCCGTGCTGTTCGAGGCCGCTGACCGGTCGGACTCCGCGCTGGTGCTCGTCGGGCCGCACCACGAGGCCACTACGTGGTTCGGGGGTCCGGCCCCGGCCGACGGCGGTCTGTCGATGCTGGAGGCGTTCCGCTTCGCCGACGACCCGGCGGGCGCCACCCTCGTGCCCGCGTCCGACCTGCTGCTGCGCCAGTCCGGGGTGTCCCTGATCGGCCGCGGCGACCGCGCGACGCTCGTGGTGCGGCGCGCCGTCGACGCCCTGCCGACGCTGCCCGAGTGGGCCGGCCTGCGGGTGCCGGCGGGCGAGCTGTGGCGCGCCGACCGGCTCCTTTCCGACACGGCGTCGGCGCTCGTCTCCGGCACCGTGCACCAGTGGCGGTACGTGCTCGCCGGGCAGAGCGCCGC
Organism: Pseudonocardia zijingensis; assembly: GCF_042657305.1. Classification (NCBI taxonomy): domain Bacteria; kingdom Bacillati; phylum Actinomycetota; class Actinomycetes; order Pseudonocardiales; family Pseudonocardiaceae; genus Pseudonocardia; species Pseudonocardia zijingensis. The sequence goes on from NZ_JBHSKO010000031.1 coordinate 66,982, forward strand.
ACTCGACGTCGTGCTGCACGGCCCCGAGTCCGGGCGCGCGCCGATCGGGCTCACCGAGGACCAGGTGCTCGGTGCGCTCGGCGCGCTCGACGCGGCGTGGGTGGGGTGACGATGTCGCTCGAGTTGGCCGTGGCGCTGCTGGCGCTGCTCGTGGCGGCGTTCGCGCTCGTCGCGCTCGTCGCCGTGTACGCGCGGGTGCGCGCGCTGGAGGCCGCCCGCCGGATCGGGCTGTCCGGGTACGGCGCCGTCGTCGGCAGGCCCGCGCCGGCCTCGGTGCACCCGGGACCAGGGCGGCGCCGCGGGTACGTCGCCGTGCTGGACGCCGAGTGCGCACTCTGTCATGTGGTGTGGGAGGCCCTCGCCCCGCTCGCGGACGACGGCGTACGGGTGGTGGCGCTCGTCGACCGGCCCGAGGCGTTCGCCGCGCACCCCGGGTCGGAACTGCTCGCCGACCCGGCCGCGCGCGCCGAGCTGTTCGAGGGCTACGCGCCGACCGTGCTGCGGCTCGACGCCGCGGGGACGGTCGTGGACCGCACGTTCGTCGACGCCGACACCGACCTGGCCGGCCTGCTGCACGCCGGGAGCCCGGCATGACCCGCCTCGACGACATCCCGCGCACGTCCACGCCGCCGCCCGGCGCGGCCCCGAGCGTCGTCGTGGCGCAGCTGCGCGCTCTCCGGCCGTCGCGGCGCACGGTGCTGCGCGGGCTCGTGATCGGCGCCGCCGCGGCCGCGCTCGTGCCGCTCGACTGGTACCTCGACCGCCGCACGGCCGCGGCCCGACCCGGCGGCGCGAGCCGGGCCGAGCACACCGGCTGCGCCCCCTCCTCCTACGACGCCGAGGGCAGCAACTGGCCGTTCGACGGGCCCGCGGTCTGCTACGGCGGCTGGCGGCGCGGCAGCTACCCCTGCCGGGGCGGCTACCACCGCGAGGGCTACTACGAGATCGAGGGCGAGGAGATGGAGAGCACGCGCCTCAGCACCGAGTGCGAGGGGAAGAACGCGTGGCGGTGGAAGGGCTACCGCTGCTCCGACGCCATCTCCGACGTCGTGTTCGCCAGCGGCGACACCTACACCGGCATCACGATCGCCGCGTGCCGCCTGCCCGAGTCGTCGGGTTCGCTCCTGGGCGGGTCGTGACCGCCCGGCCGCTGCTGCACCCGCTCACCGCAGCCCTCGCGCTGCTGCTGGCAGGGCTCGTGGCCGGGTGGGCGGGCGGGCCCGCGCTGCTGCTCGTGGCCGGCGCGGCAGCCGGGTTCGCCAACTCCGGCAGCACTTGAAGCCACAACTCGGCGTTCCTGCTGAGCGCGTCGGTCTGGCGCGACGAGCCCGTGGCCCGGTTCTTCGGCACCGGCCTGCTGCTGGGTGCCGCCCTGGTGGCGTTCGTGGCGGGTACCCTCGGCGCGCTGCCGCAGGCGCTGCTGCCCGCCCCGGCGCGGTGGGCGGTGTTCGCCCTGGTGGCGGTGCCTGCGCTGCTGCGCGAGCTGGGGCTCGTGCGCTTCCCCGTGCCGCAGAACGCGCGCCTCGTGCCCGAGGACGTGCAGCACCTGCGGCGATGGGGCGCGCTGCAATTCGGGTTCGAGATGGGCACGGGCATGCGCACCTATTCGCCCTCCGCCCTGCCGCACGTCGTGCTCGCGGCGGTGCTGCTGGTCGTCCCGTTCCCCGCGGCGTTCGCGCTCGCCGCCGGCTTCGCGCTCGGACGGCTCGCCATGCCGCTGCTGTCCAACGCGTGGAGCGACGACGGCTCGTGGACGCAGGTGTGGGCGCGCGCGGAACGCGCCGTGCGCCCGCTGCTGGCCCTGACGTGCGTCGGCGCGCTCGCGGTTGCGATGCTCGTGCCGTGATCGCCCCCGTCGCCGTCGTGGTCGTCGCCGACGTGACCTGCCCCAGCTGCTCGCAGATCGCGCGGGAGCTGCCCGACCTGCTCCGCGTGCCCGTCACGGTGCATTCCTGCCGCGACCCCCGGCTGGCCACCCGCTACCCGACCCTGCCCGCCTCCGTGCGCGCCTGCCGCAAACCCGCCCTCGGCACCGTGCGCCGGGACGGGTCGGTGCGCTGGTGGCCCGGCTTGTCCGGAGCGGTCGGCGTTCTGCCGGTCGCGCGGCCGCGGGACCTGCGCGAGGCCATCGTCCTGCTGTGGACCGCGCTGCGGGTGCGCCGCGGCTGACGACACCGATTCGCCGCAACGGCCACGGGGGAGAGTCGCCTGCGTCAGCCGAGTGAGCGGCGCAGCTCCTCCAGCTTCGCCTTCGCCGCAGCTGCCCGCTCGGCCTCCTGCTCCTCCAGGCTGCGGCCCGCGGCGGTGCCTTCGGCCAGCTCGGTGGCCCCGAGCGACGTGGCGTAGCGGCCCTCGATCTTGTCGCGCACGTAGTCGAGGCTGGGCACGCCGTGCTCGTCGTAGTCGGGCGCGGGCGGGGACGGCGGTGCGGGCTCCGGCACGATCTGGGCCTCGATCGGCTTCTGCTGCGGCTCCTCCGGCGGCTCGGTCACGGCGGTTCCTCTCGCTCGTCGTCCGGGGTCGCCCACGCTACGCGCCGGCGGGTCCGCGGAGCGGTTAACGTGTCGACGTGACGATCACCGAGCTCCCCTACGGCTCCTGGCCCACCCCGATCACGTCCGAGTTGGTCACGGCGGCGGCGGTGCGGCTGGGCGAGGTCCGGGTGGACGGCGCCGACGTCGTGTGGGCCGAGGGCCGGCCCGCCGAGGGCGGTCGCACACAGCTCGTGCGCCGCACCGCCGACGGCGCCACCACCGATCTGCTCCCCGAGGGCCGCAACGCGCGCACCGCCGTGCACGAGTACGGCGGCGCGGCGTGGTGGGTCCGCGACGGCGTGGTGTGGTTCACCGACTGGGCCGACCAGCGGCTGCACCGGCTGGAGCCGGGCGCCGAGCCCAAGCCGATCACCGCAGAGCCTGCACAGCCGCGCGCCGACCGCTACGCCGACGGCGACGTCTCACCGGACGGCGCCACCATCGTCTGCGTGCGGGAGCGGCACACCGGGCCGTCGGCGGCCGACGTGCGCAACGAGGTGGTCCGGCTCGCGGCCGACGGGTCGTCCGAGCCGGAGGTGCTCGTGAGCGGCCCCGACTTCGTCGCCGCGCCCCGGCTGAGCCCCGACGGCACCACGCTGGCCTGGCTGCAGTGGGACCACCCGTCGATGCCGTGGGACGACACGCTGCTGATCGTGCGCGACCTGGCGTCCGGCGAGGAGACCGTGGTGGCGGGCGGGCCGGGCGAGTCGGTGCTGGAGCCGCGGTTCGAGCCGGACGGGTCGCTGCTGTTCCTGTCCGACCGCACGGACTGGTGGAACCTCTACCGCTGGACGCCGGGCTCCGACATCGCCCCGGTCGTGCGCCTCGACGCGGAGATCGGGGTGCCGTCGTGGGTGTTCGGGTCGGCCCGCTACGCACGGCTCGACGACGGCCGGATCGTGTACGCGCGCCGGCGCGAGGGCCGCGACGGGCTCGCCGTCCGCGAGCACGACGGCGGCCTCGTCGACCTGGACGTGCCCTTCTCGGCGGTCGCGGCGGTGCGCGCGGCCGGGCCGGACACGGTGGTCGTGGTGGCGGGCACCCCCACCGCGGAGCCGGGCGTGCACCGGGTGGACGTCACCACCTCGGCGATCGAGACCCTGCGGGCGCCGCGCGACCTCGGCCTCGACCCGGAGCGCATCTCGCAGCCCGAGCACTTCACGTTCGACTCGGTGAACGGCGCGGGCGAGCAGCGGCGGGCCCACGCGCACTTCTACCCGCCCACCTCGCCGGACTGGCGCGGCCCGGAGGGGGAGCTGCCGCCGCTGCTGGTGGAGATCCACGGCGGTCCCACCTCGTCGGCCACGCCGGTGCTGAGCGTCGGCGTGCAGTACTGGACGAGCCGCGGCTTCGCGGTGGTCGACGTGGACTACGGCGGCTCCACCGGGTACGGGCGCGCCTACCGGCAGGAGCTGCTGGGGGAGTGGGGCGTGATCGACGTGGCCGACTGCATCGCGGCTGCCCGCAGCCTCGCCGCGAAGGGCCGCGTCGACGGCGACCGGCTGTGCATCCGGGGCGGCTCGGCGGGCGGGTTCACCACGCTCGCCGCGCTGGCCCGCGACGACACCCCGTTCGCCGCGGGCGCCGACCACTTCGGGGTGGCCGACCTGGAGGCGCTGGCCGCCGACACCCACAAGTTCGAGAGCCGCTACCTCGACCGCCTCGTCGGGCCCTATCCGCAGGCCCGGGACGTCTACGTGGAGCGGTCCCCGATCCACCACGTGGAGCGCTTCACGCGCCCGCTGATCGTGCTGCAGGGGGCCGAGGACGAGGTGGTGCCGCCCAACCAGAGCGAGATGATCGTCGACGCGCTGCGCGCCCGCGGCACCCCGGTGGCGTACCTGCTGTTCGAGGGTGAGCAGCACGGGTTCCGGCGGGCGGACAACATCCGCCGGGCCCTGGACGCGGAACTGTCGTTCTACGCCCAGGTGCTCGGGTTCGAGCTGCCCGCGCAGGAGGGCATCGAGCCGGTCGTCGTGGAGAACCTCGGCTCCTGACGCCGCCGGCGGCTCAGCCGCCCGCGGTCGCCTGACCGGCGCCGACGGGAACGGGCGCGGCCGGCGTGGCCGGCGCCTTGCGGGCGCGCGAGAGCCGCCGCTCGACGTACTCGGCCAGCTTGCCGAGCGAGTAGTTGAGGATGATGAAGATCACCGCGACGACGAAGTACATCTGGAGCGGGTTCCGCGTCGTCTGCACGATGATCTGCGCCTCCCGCAGCAGCTCGGGGTAGCTGATGATGAACCCGAGCGCGGTGTCCTTCAGGATCACCACGAGCTGGCTGATCAGGGCGGGCAGCATCGTGCGGAACGCCTGGGGCAGCAGGATCATGCGCAGGCCCTGCCAGCGGGTGAGCCCGATCGCCGACGCCGCCTCGGCCTGACCGCGCGGCAGCGAGTTGACCCCGGCGCGGATGATCTCGCCGATGATCACCATGTTGTACAAGGTCAGGCCGATGACCAGGTAGAACAGAGTGTTGGTCTCGCGGCTGACGTTCGGCAGCTCCACCCCGATCTCGGGCAGGGCGCGCGCGGCGAAGAAGATCAGCACGACCACGGGGAGGCCGCGCAGGAGCTCGACCACGCCCACCACGAGCCACCGGTAGGAGGGCGCGCTCACGAGACGGGTGACCGCGATCAGGGTGCCGAGGACCAGCGACGCCACCACCGCGAGCGCCGCGGCCATCAGCGTGTTGCGCAGGCCGAGCCCGATGAGCAGCGCCCACACCTGCGGCATCGCCTCGTCGGTGGGGTCGATCAGCGGACCCCACTTCTCGGCGCTGAACTGGCCCTGGGCGGCCAGCCGCTGGATGACCACGGCGGCGATGGCCAGCAGCACGACCACGGCGAGCACCGTGCCGATCAGGGTGCGCCTGCGCGCCCGCGGCCCAGGAACATCGTAAAGAGCACTCATCGGGCGATGGCCACCTTCCGTTCGAGGTAACCGAGCAGCAAGCCCGCCGGGATCGTCAGCACGAGGTAGCCGAGCGCGACGCCGATCAGCACCGGGATGGCGGCCTCACCCAGCGATCCCGTGAGCTGGACGCCGGCCGAGTACAGGTCGCCGCCCACCCCGACGGCCCCGACGATCGCCGAGTTCTTGATCATCGCGATGAAGACGTTGCCCAGCGGGGGCACGACCGTGCGGAACGCCTGGGGGAGCACCACCTCGCCCAGGGTCTGGCCGAACGTCAGCCCGATCGAGCGGGCCGCCTCGGCCTGGCCGGTGGACACCGAGTTGATGCCGCTGCGCAGCGCCTCGCACACGAATGCCGAGGTGTAGAGCGCGAGCCCGACCACCCCGAACCAGAAGAACGGGGCGTTGATCGCGATCTCCGGGAGCCCGAACGCGATCATGAACAGGACCACCGAGAGCGGGGTGTTGCGGAAGCAGGTCACCCACCCGGCGCCGAGCGCCCGCAGGGGCGGCACGGGGGAGACCCGGCAGCCGGCCATGATCGTGCCGAGCACGAGCGCACCGACACCGGAGTACAGCGAGATCTGCAGGGTCGTGAGCACGCCCCACCAGTAGAGCCCGGCGTGCTCGACGAGAACGTCCACCGCGGCGCCACCCCTCTCCGATTTGACGGCAGCAGGTCGAACGGGGCCGGGGCGCCGACCCGGGTCTCGCGGTCGGCACCCCGGCGGATCACGCCTCGATCAGGCGCAGGGAGCGAGCTCCGGCAGGCTGGGCGTGGTCACCTCGGCGATCGAGCCCGCGGTGGACTCCCAGGCCTCGGTGTAGGCGCCGCTGGACTGGGCCTCCTGCAGCGTCTGGTTGACGAACTCGCAGAACGCGACGTCACCCTTCTTGATGCCGATGCCGTACGGCTCCTTGGTGAAGGTGTCGCCGGCCAGCTTGAAGCCGCCGTTGGAGTCGGCGATGAAGCCCAGCAGGATGACGTTGTCGGTGGTGACGGCGTCGACCTGGTTGGTGCGCAGCGCGTCGGCGCACTTGGAGTACACGTCGAACAGGGTCAGCTGGCTCTGGTCGATGTACTTCAGGATCTCCTGCGACGGCGTCGACCCGGACACCGAGCACACCCGCGTGCCCGCGGCACGCAGCGAGTCGGGCCCGGTGACGGTGGTGTCGTCGCTGCGCACCATCAGCGCCTGGCCTGCCTCGTAGTACGGCCCGGCGAAGGTGACGCGCTGCTTGCGGGTGTCGTTGATGGTGTACGTGGCCACCACCATGTCGACGCGGTCCTGCTCGATGACCTCCTCGCGGGTCTGCGACGGGGTCTCGACCCACTCGATGCTGTCCTCGGCGATCCCGAGCTTCTCCGCGATGATCTTGCCGATCTCGACGTCGAAGCCGGCCGGCTTGCCGTCGAGGCCCTGCAGGCCGAACCCGGGCTGGTCGAACTTGGTGCCGATCGTGATGGAACCCTGCTGGGCCAGCGTGGCCATCGTCGAGCCCTCGGGGAAGGCGGGCGCCTCGGCGCCCCCGCCGCCTGCAGGGCTGCTCTCGCCGCCACCGCCACAAGCGGCCAACGTGAGTGCCGCCACCGCGCTGACTGCGGTGACGGTGAGCCGGCGAAATCGCATGGAAACTCCTGAATCGTCCGAGTTCAGTGGGTTCAGTGGGTGAGGATCTTGCCGAGGAAGTCCTTGGCGCGATCGGTGCGGGGGCTGGTGAAGAACTCGTCGGGCGCGGCGTCCTCGACGATCTCGCCGTCGGCCATGAACACCACGCGGTTGGCCGCCCGCCGGGCGAAGCCCATCTCGTGCGTGACCACGAGCATCGTCATGCCGTCCTTGGCCAGGGTGATCATCACGTCGAGGACCTCCTGGACCATCTCCGGGTCCAGGGCCGACGTGGGCTCGTCGAACAACATCACCTTGGGCTTCATCGCGAGCGCCCGGGCGATGGCGGCGCGCTGTTGCTGACCACCGGAGAGCTGGGCGGGGTACTTGTCGCGCTGGTTGGCGATCCCGACGCGCTCCAGCAGCGCCAGGCCTTCCTTCTCGGCGGTGGCCTTGTCGGCCTTGCGCACCTTGATGGGGCCCAGCGTGACGTTCTCGAGGATCGTCTTGTGGGCGAAGAGGTTGAAGCTCTGGAACACCATGCCGACGTCGGCGCGCAACGCGGCGAGGGCCTTGCCCTCCGCGGGCAGTGACTTGCCGTCGACCTCGATGGTGCCGCTGTCGATGGGCTCGAGCCGGTTGATCGTGCGGCAGAGCGTGGACTTGCCGGACCCCGACGGGCCGAGCACCACGACGACCTGGCCTGCGCCGACCTCGAGGTTGATGTCGCGCAGGACGTGCAGGTCGCCGAAGTGCTTGTCGACGGACGCCATGCGGATCATGGGGGTGTCGGTCACGATGCCGCCTCCACAGCGGGCGGAACGTCGACGATCATGCGGGGCCTCCGGGCATGGCGGGACGCTAGGGCGCGGTGAGGCGTCCAGTCCAGCACCTTGAGCAAGCCATAGGGTTGCGCTCCGATAACGCTCTCGGACGCGGGGGAGGATGGGAGCCGTGCACATCCTGCTGGTGGAGGACGACGACCGGGTAGCGGCCGCGCTTCGACCCGCCCTGCACCGCCACGGGATGCGCACCACCAGGCTGGCCGTGGGCCGGGGTGCGGAGGAGCACCTCGCCGACGTCGACATCGTCCTGCTCGACCTCGGCCTGCCCGACATCGACGGCGTCGACGTCTGCCGCGCGATCCGGTCCGTCAGCGACGTGCCGGTGATCGTGGTGTCGGCCCGCGGGGAGGTCGACGACCGCATCCTCGGCCTGCACTCCGGGGCCGACGACTACCTCGTGAAGCCCTACGACATCGGCGAGCTCGTGGCCCGCGTGCACGCGGTCTACCGGCGCCGCAGGATCGCGGCGCCCACCGGCCCCCAGGACGTGGTCGAGATCGACGGCGTCCGGGTCGACCTGCACGCTCACTCCGTCACGGTCGACGGGAAGCCGATCAACCTCACCCGCAAGGAGTTCCAGGTGCTCGCGCTGCTCGCCACCGCGGGAGGTGCGGTGTGCACCCGCAGCCGGATCGTGGCCGAGGTGTGGGGGCGGTCGTGGGCGGGCGCCAACCGCACGCTCGACGTGCACGTCGCCACCCTGCGCACCAAGCTGGGCAGGCCGGAGTACGTGCAGACCGTCCGCGGCGTGGGGTACCGGCTGGCCGACCCCGCCGCCGACCCGGAGTGACGCCGCGATGGCCGCCCGCCTGCTGGTGATCGTGCTGTTCCTGGTGGGGCTGCTCGCCGCCGGGCTCGGCGTGCCGCTCGCGCTGTCCTACGCCCAGGCGCGCCAGCTGGCGATGTTCACCGACCGGCTCACCGACACGATCTTCTACGCCTCGGTGGCGGAGCGGCCGATCACGCAGGCCGACACCACGGGCCTGGCCACCGAGCTGGAACGCTACGACGAGGTCTACGGCGTTGCGGTGCTCGTGCTCGACGAGGACGGCCGGCTCGTGGCCACCTCGCGCCAGCCCCCGCCCGTCCTCGACGCCGACGCCCGGGAGCGGGTGGAGCTGGCGCTCGCCAACCGCCGCTCCGAGGTCTACCCGCTGCTCCTGCCCTGGGACGAGCGCCCACTCGTGCTCGCCGAGCCGGTGCTCGTGGACACCGAGGTGCGCGGCGTGGCCGTCACCATCTCGCCCACCGACGCCCTGCGCGCCGAGGAGCTGCGGGTGTGGTCGCTGGTGGTGGCGGCCGGGCTCGCCGCGCTCGCGCTGGGCGTCGTCGTCGCGCTCCCGATCGTGCGCTGGATCCTGCGCCCGGTGCGCCGCCTCGACGAGGGCACCGACCGGGTGGCGGCCGCCGTGCTCGCCGGGGCCGACCCCGAACCGGTGTCCGACGGGACCGGGCCCCCGGAGCTGCGAAGGCTCTCGGCCTCGTTCGACCGCATGGCCGCCACCGTGGCGCAGGCCTACGCCACGCAGCGCGCGTTCGTCGCCGATGCGAGCCACCAGCTGCGCAACCCGCTCACGGCGCTGCGCCTGCGGCTGTCGAACCTCGACGGGCACGTCGACGAGGTCGCCGCCGAGGACCACGCCGCCGCACTCGAGGAGGCGGAGCGGCTGTCCACGCTGCTGGACGGGCTGCTCGCCCTCGCGCGGGCGGAGCGCACCGCACCACCGGTCGTCGCCGACGTCGATGTGGGCGTCGAGGACCGGCTCGACGCCTGGCGGCCCCTCGCCGAGCACATGGACCTGCGGCTGGTGCGCGGCGGCGCCACCGGGCTGCAGGTGGTGGCGCCGGAGGGGGCGATCGCGACCGTGCTCGACGCCGTGCTGGACAACGCCGTCAAGTTCGCCCCGGCGGGCAGCGAGATCGACGTGCGCACCGCCTCCGTGAATGGCCGCGTGGAGATCGCCGTGCGCGACACCGGCCCCGGCATGGCCCCCGAGGAGCTCGAACGCGCCACCGGGCGGTTCTGGCGCAGCCCGGGGCAGAGCAACACCGAGGGGTCGGGGCTCGGGCTCGCGATCGCCGCCCGCACCCTCGAGGTGGCGGGCGGCGAGCTGGTGCTCGAGCTGCCGTCCGGGGGCGGGTTGCGGGTGGTGGCGCGGTTCCCGCGCTCGGCCGAGCAGGGCGACGACGGCTCCGACCCGCAACTCGACGGGTTCACCGCGCCGGGGCCGCACTGAGGTCGAGCGTGCCGCGCCGCCGGGGGAGCACCGCCCGCAGCAGCAGGTGCGCGAGCAGTCCCAGCGGCGCCAGCATGATCGTCAGCACCAGCACGGGGGCGGTCACCAGCGGGTGGACGCCCCGCTCACGGCTGTCGAGGTAGATGAACCGGCCCACGAACAGGTCGAACGCGATGAAGTGCGCCCAACCCGCCGCGGCGCCGAGCGGCGTGCCGAGCAGTGCGGCGATGCCGGCGAGCTCGGGCGAGGCCACCGCCGCGAACACCGTGGAGAACTGCGGCAGCACCAGCACCGCGTAGACGAGCGCCGGGGGCACGGCGATCAGCGGTGAGGCCACGACGCGGCGCGTCACCGTCCAGCCCGGGGCGAGGATCATCAGCGCCCAGAACGGCGCCGCGAGCGGGAACGCGAGGGCGAACAGCAGCTGCGGGTCCACGGGGCCTCCTCAGACGGCCGCGGGGACGGACGGGCGGCGCAGCGCGCCCGCGAGCGCCCCTGCCGTACCGAGCAGCAGCGCGGCGAGGGCGGCGAGGGTGAGGGCGTCGGGGGCGAGCAGCGCCTGCCCGCGCAGCGCCTGCCACGTGAGCAGCACCGTCAGCGCGGCGTAGGCCGCGCCCGCCACCTGGACGACGCGCACGCGGGCGGTCTCGTCGAGGCGGCCCGGGGCGAGCGCGGTGAGGCCCGCGGCGAGCAGCGGCAGCAGCTGCAGGGCGTGCATGCCGACGAAATGCGCGACCCGCAGGTCGCCGCCGGTGGTGCTCCAGCCGACGAGGGGCAGGCCGGGCCCGCCGTCCGCCACACCGACGGCATGGCCGTCGTTCGCGGAGAGGAGGAACCCGACGGCCATGCCGGCGAGCCCGATGACCAGGCCGAGGTGCACCGCGGTGGCCGTGACGCGGTCGTCGCAGCGTTCGCGCAGGAACCGCAGCGCGATCGCCAGCGTCGCCAGCCACACCACCGTGATCATCGCGCCCATCAGGGAGTAGAGCGCGATGTCGAAGGCGCTGTCGGTGTTGTAGTGGCTGCGCACCCCGCGGGCCGCCTGCCCGACGATGATCACCATCTCGAGGACGAACCCGGCGGCGATGATCCAGCCGGCGGCTTGCATCACCCGGCCCGGGAGACGGGAGAGCATCCAGGCCAGCGCGGCCGAGTAGAGCGTGATCGAGAGGGAGAACTTGAGCGGCTTGAACCAGAGGGGGGCGCCGAGCAGCTCGCGCTGGTCGACCACGGCGAGCGCGAGCGTCACGAGGGCGAGGGCCGCCATCAGGATCGCCACCGCGTAGAGGCCGGGGTGCCCCCGTCGGGCGTCTGCGAGAACCGTGCGCATCGCTACTCCTGCCTGACACTGTTAGTCTGTGCGAGCAGTGCCAGTATCGAGATGCTGCCTAACACTGTCAAGGAGAACTGTCGGTGTCAGTTGAAGGGTCGGTCAGGGCGCGGCGACGGGCCGAGACCGTGCAGGAGATCAAGGCCGCCGCGCTCGAGCAGCTGGCCGAAGGCGGCCCGGGCGGCCTGTCGCTGCGCGGCGTGGCGCGGGCCGTCGGCATGACCGTCCAGTCGCTCTACCACTACTTCGACAGCCGCGACGAGCTGCTCACCGCCCTGGTGATCGACGGTCACCGCCGGCTCGCCGCCGCGGTCGCCGACGCGGCCGCGGCCACCCGCGGCCGTCCACAGGTCGAGCGGCTGTTCGCCACCTCCAACGCCTACCGGCACTGGGCGCTGGCCAACCGCCCCTCCTTCCTGCTGCTCTACGGCACCCCGGTGCCCGGGTACGCACCGCCGTCACGCGAGGAGGTCGTCGGCGCCGCGGTGAGCCTCGCCGAGCCCTTCCGGGAGGTCGTCTTCGACGGGTGGACGTCGGAGCAGCTGGCGACGATCCCGGTGCAACCGGGTGCCGAGCGGCTCGCCGAGGCCGACACCGCCAAAGTGGGGCTGCCGGTCGGTGCCCTCGCCCTGTTCTACGAGCTGCGCGCCCAGATGCACGGGCTCGTGATGCTGGAGCTCGTGGGCCACCTGGCGCCGCTGAACGACCTCGGCGAGGACCTGTTCCGCGGCATGATCGGCCGCTGGGCCGGCCACCTCGCGAGCCTGCGCGCGGAGATCGAGGTCTAGAACGTCTGGTCCTCGGCCACCCGCCCGGGAGCATGATCGTCGTTCCGGCGCGAAACCCGACGCGTCCCGTCGGGAAACGCGCCGGTTCACCGATCAAGGATTCACCGACCTCGACCACTGATCGAGTGCGGACTCACTCGTCTAGGGAGTGTCTGGTGGATCATGGAAGCCAGGTGAGCAGGGCTGCGAGGTGGAGCGCTCCGAGGTAGTTGCGGGCGTGCCGGTCATAGCGGGTGGCCAGTCCTCGCCAGTGTTTGAGCTGGCAGAA
>NZ_JBHSKO010000032.1:0-75314 GCF_042657305.1 Pseudonocardia zijingensis
AACTTCCCGACCTCGGAGTGCACTCCGTAGGCCGCGGCGGGATTCGCGCTCGGGTCGGTCATAGCGGTTCCTCCTGGTTGACGACGATCCCGCTCACCGCTCGACGGGTTCGGAGCTCGCCGGATCCGCCTTCGGCCGCTGTTCCGGGCGCGCGCCGACCGGTTCCACCGGCGGCGTGCTCTCACCCGCGCCCGGCGGCGCAGCGGATGCCGATGCGGGAGAGGTGTGCGGACCGGACACTGCGGCCTCCTCCGTCTGACTCACCGCGTGCGATCTCCGCGTGCGGGGATCACCACCGTCGTCCCCACCCGGAGCGCCGGACCTCCTCCGGAGGAGATGAGTTCGCCACCGCGCGCATCCAGCCGGGTCGGGGACGGGCCGCCAATCCGCTGGTTACGCCACAACGGCCGGCGGCCAGGCCCGCCGCTGAACTCATCCCCTGCGGACGATTCACTGCGGCGTCCGCAGGGCAGTCCGCCGACCTGCCTCGCTCAACCCCCAGGCACTCGCGAGATTCAGCCCGGCATCCGAAAGTACTGATTGCTCGCGACGGCCGATCGGCAAGTCCGGCCCCGGTTTTCGCGGCTTACGGCTCAGACTCGCCCTCGCCGATGTCGAGGAATGCGGTCAGGCGCTCGGTATCGGCGTCCGTCCAGCCGTCAGGTGGCACCACCCGGGCCCACCCGTTGACATAATCGGTCGAGTAGTCATGTCCGAAGCCAGGCGGCGTGCTGAGCTGTAGAATCATATCGCCCACCGCCTGGACGGCGGACACGATCGGGAACCACCTCGCATCGTCCGACACGTCGTAACCCCGAGGCCGATCCATCCAATCCGGAGCCCGCCAAAGCGCCTCGACACTCCAAAAGGCGACCGGATCCGACGGATACTGGAGATACACTATCCGCGGGGCCGGCCAGTCGACGTCCAGCGCCGGTTGGTGTGGATCTCGACTCAGGAAGCGCACGGTGCGGCCCGCGTCGAAGACCGGCTGCCAGACCGGCGACCCCGGCTCCCGCTCACGAGTGAGCTGTGAGTGGATAGGGTTCATTTGCTTCGCGCCGACAATGAGCGCCCCATCGGTCCGAGCGACCACATTAGCCACCGACGACGTGGCATTGCCGCCTACGAAGGGCGCCTCCACCCCGGCAGTCCCGAGGCTCTTGCCGAACAGGACAAGCACCGGCCGCTGATCCGGCGGGAGATCCGACCAACGCGCGTGCACCGCGTTGAAGAGCGCGGTTCCCGCGTCGTTCGCCTGCCCACCATCCAAAAAAATGGAAAGAAGACTCGGCAGGAAAGAGTACTGCATCGCAACGATGGCCGTGTCGCCACGGTGCAACTGCTCGAGCCCCGTGGCAGCTTCGGGGATCATCCAGCCCGATCCGGTCGGCACCCACACGGCCAGCACTTTCCGGTCGAATCCGCCCGCGCGGTCAAGCTCGCGAACCGCCAGCTCGGCCCGCTCCTCGACCGAGCCGGCCGAGTCCACGCCGACATAGACGCGCACCGGATCAGCAAACACGGCGTCGCCTCCGTGGAACGTCTCGAGCTGGTGCGCGGTCGTGGCCGATGCCACGAAGTCGCGGCCCATGCGCCCGAGTGTGTTCCACGCGACGTACGATCCGCTGCTGCCAGACACCGATGACGAGTTGGGCGCCAGAGTGCCCTCATTCGTTCCCGCGTTCACCGGTGCATAGACGGAGTTGGCGAGCGCGGTGACGGCGCGAAAGCCGACCCCACCGAGCACGATGCCCAGCGCCACGACGAGCAGCACGGTGACGAGCAGATCCAGACCAGCCGGCACCAGACGACGGCTGAGCCGGTTGAGGGCCGCGACGGCCTTCCCGATCGCGTGGCCGATCACGACGAGCACCGCCCCCAGCACAGCGGACGACGCCACCATGAGCAGCGCGTCAACCCAACCGACGGCCGTCATCCCCATGAAGCCTCGCTGGTCGTTCTGCCAGCCCACCCAGAGGAGGGCGCCGGTGGCGACACCGAGCAGCCAGACAATCCCCAGAACGACGAGCGCGCGCCGGAGGACCCGTGAGCTGGGTGACAGATCCCAGCGCTCCAGCAGCGATTGCGCGACGCGCCCGACAAGCGTGCCGATCCCGTAGCCGACGGCGAGAGCCACCCCGCTGACCACTGCCTGGACCGCCCAGGTCCGCGGGATCAAAGTCGGCGTCGCCGCCTGCAGCCAGAACAGGAGTCCCAGCGCCAAACCGCTGAGCGTCGGTCTCCAGGGTGGAAATCTGCCAACACTCTGGATCGATGCGAGCGTCATCCTGTGGGCGCCGGCCCCGGGGTCGCCATCAGCCGTAGATGGTCCCGGCACGTCGCCCTCCACGCTCCGCTTGGCCAGTCAGGCGCGCTCGCCGCGGCAACCGGAGCAGCCTGTCCGGCACGATAGCGGCTCCGACCACCCTCCGACGTGAGTAACACCCCGACAGGTAACACCGTCCCCCGCGACGAACACTCCCCCGACGCGGTGGGTAACAGTTCTGTACACACTTCCGGTCGAAGGGCGAGCTGCGTGAGGCTGTCACCCGCCGCTGACTCGGCCTGGCACTCCCCCGGCTCGCCCAGATCGCCGACGGTACCGAACTCGCGCCGGAACGACTGGGGGCCTGGCTGGCGGCGTTGTGCGCAGTCGAGCGCGAGGCTGTAGCCGATGATTCCGAGTTGTTCGCGATGTACGGCCCGTTGGCGGCCGAGCACTCCGCCGCGGCGGCCGACCACGTCGCGGACCTTCACGACACTGAAGATCAACAAAGAGGCAGCGCCTCCAGCGGCAAGAAGAACCGAATCGTAGGGCAACGCTGGATTCGCTGCGGCGGGTGACGCTCACCTGTGGCGCGAGTCGAAGACCTTCGCGAGCTCCACGTAGGACTGTCGGGGGTCCTCCCCGAGCGCGACCTTCTGCGCTCGGGTGGGTGAGTCGGCGACCACCTCGAACTCGCCCGCCTCGACGCCGTCGAGCGCCGCGCGCACCACGTCGACCGGGTCGCCCTTCGGAATGTCGTGCCCCCGCAGCATGTCGGTGTCGATGGCGGTGAAGTGCAACGACGTCACCAACGTCCGTTGCCCGGCGAGCTCGTGACGCAACGCGTTGCTCATGTTCCAGTTCGCGGCCTTCGAAACCGCGTAGCCGCTGTTGCCCGGGATCGCGGACCACGAGGCGATGGAGGCGACGTTGAGGATGGCGCCACCGCCGTTGGACGCCAGGACGGGCGCGAACGCCCGGACGACGGACAACGCGCCCCAGAAGTTCACGTCCATCTCCGCCCGGACCGCTTCGAGATCGCCGAGCAGGGTGGACCCGAGGAACAGTCCGGCGTTGTTGACCAGGTGATCGACGTCGGCGGCCGCGTCGGCTGCGGCCGACACCGAGTCGGGGTCCGTGACGTCGAGGGCGAGGGGGTGCACACCCTCGAGCGTGAGCGCCCCCGGCTCACGGGCGGTCGCGTAGACCTTCGCGCCGCGGGCGAGCAGCTCGCGGGCGAAGTGGTGGCCGAGGCCGCGACCGGCGCCTGTGACGAGTGCCGTCGCGTTTGAGATCCACATCTGCGTACCGTAGAACTTCACGTTGTTGTCAAGTTCAAGTCGCGGAGACGGAGATCACGATGCGAATCGGTGAGGCCGCCGAACGAGCGGGCGTCAGCGCTCGCGCGCTCCGCTACTACGAGGAGGAAGGGCTGATCGAGCCCGCTCGTTCCTCGGGCGGGCATCGGATGTACTCCGAGGCCATCGTCGAGCAGGTGCGCTTCATCCGTTGCCTGCAGACGGCCGGGCTGACCGGCAGAACCATCCTGACCCTGCTGCCATCGGTGGACACCGGTTTCACGACACCGGACATGGTGTGGAGGCTCCGCGGCGAGCGCGACCGGATGTCAGCGCAGATCGAGTCCATGGTCGAGGCCCGTGAGCGGCTCGACGAGCTGATCGTGAACGCGGTGCGGTGCACGGTCACCGATCACCCGCAGCCTGCGGCCGGCCCTCCGAACTCGCAATGATCCTCTCGGCGATGCGGCGCAGCTGCGTGACGTCGTCCGCGCCGGGGGTAATGGGCAACCGCTTGCACCCCGTCCGTATCAGGCGGCGGTGCCGCCGCCTCGTACCTCCGGCCACAGACGCAGCCGAGCCGTAGGCACCGATGGAGGAGACGCCATGCCGACCCCTGACGACGGTGACGTGGTCACGCCCGTGACCCGACCGATCTGAGCGCGCGGGAGCGCCCGTGTTCCTGCTCGACCTGGCCGACGCCTGCCGCGGCTCCGGGTTGCGCGTCGTCGAGGTCGATGGCTGGCGGACCAGGGGCCACGGCCGGATGTCGGGCGTGCGGACGGTCGTCTGCCACCACACGGCCGGCGCGCCCACCGGTGAGGCGCCGTCGCTGAACTTCATCCGCGACCGCGGGCTGGCGCAGCTCGTCCTCGGCCGCAGCGGCACCGTCTACGTCGTCGCGGCCGGGCTGTGCTTCCACGCCGGCGTGGTCCACGAGCCGAGAATGAGCAACAGGTGGGCCATCGGGATCGAGGCGGAGGCCACCGGCACCGCGGCATGGCCGGCCGTCCAGTACGACGCGTACGCCCGCCTCTGCGCTGCCCTCGCCGCGCACTACCGCGTTGCGGTGGCGCGCGTGCTCGGCCACAAGGAGGTGGCCGCCCCGACCGGCCGGAAGATCGACCCGAACTTCGACATGGCCGCGTTCCGCGCCCTCGTCGCCGAGCACCTGGAGGACGACATGTTCACGCCCGAGGACCGCGCGAAGCTCAACAGCCTCGCCTCGCGTGCGGACGTCGGCTTCGCCCGCGACCAGGTCATGACGCACCTGGGGAAGGACCCCACCGCAGGCCCGGTCCCCCCGGCGGAGCGCGAACACCTCGAGGTCGCCCGCCGCGTCGACGTCGGCTTCGCACTCGAACAGATCATGGCCCGGCTGGACGCGATCGAGGCGCGCCTACCCGATCCCGAACCGGTGGACGAGCAACTCTGAGCGCCCATGGCCATCGTCGTGGGTCTCGGCCCACGCACCGCCGGCAGCCACGATCTCATCCCCCGACGACTGGCTCACCCGCGTACGCCGAGCATCGACCACACAACGTGGGCGCCGGAGCAGGGTCGATTCCGACACGCAGACGACCGACGTCCTCATCCGGCACCGCTGCCGGGCCGCCGATCCGTCCGGCTGCCGGGTGGGCTACGAGCGTAGCGGGCGACGCGGCCCGTGATCGGTCGAGCAATGCCTCGACCTGCTCCAGAACGAGCGCGAACGCTCCGATCACCAGCGGTACAACGATCACCACCCACATCCGGCACGTTCCTTCCCCTCGATTCCCGACAACACCAGCTGCGCGCAGAAGGACGTCGGGACCGCGACGATGCCCCCGCACGCCGGTCGCCCTTCGTCATCCCGTCCGATCAGCTTGGTCGCACGCCGCCGCCCGGTCGTCAGCCCCGCAGATTCACTCAGGCGCACCCGCCCTGCGCTGTCGGACGCATGAGACCCTCCCGGGCGACCCCGGATGCGAGCTACGACGACGAAGTGCGGTCACCGAGCACGAGCGCAGCACCGATCGCGGCGAGCCAAGCGTCCTTGGCCAGCGCGATTCCCTCTTGAGTGGGGAAGGGTGTGCCCGGACGTCGCATCCCGGGCGTGCGGGCGTACAGCCCGAGCAGTCCGGCACCGAAGCCGACCAGCCCCAGCCCCGCCACCCGCCCGGGCACGGACGGGATGAGCAGGCCCGCCCCGATCAGCACCTCGCCGACCGAGAGCGCCTTCACGAACCGGGCCGGCTCGACTTCGGCCAGGAACGGGTACGCGCCGCTCGCGAACTCCTGTAGGTGTTTCGCCACCTCCTCGCCGGCACCCCATTTGCGCAGGCCGGAGTCCAGGATGTAAGCACCGGCCGCGAGCCGCAGCGGCACCTGCCAAGCGCGGTCGCCCAGGTTCATGAGGTGATCTCCCTACTTGATCGATCGCCGAGCTGGTCCAGCCAGGCGCGCAGCGCCGGGACGGGTGCGGCGCCCGGCTGCCGGGCGATGACCTCGCCGTCACTCAGCACCATCAGGGTCGGCACCGGGCGAACCGCGAACCGCGAAGCGCTGCGCGAGGGCGAGGGCTCGGTCGATGTCGACCGCGACAAGCCTGATCGGACCCGCCCGCTCGGTGGCCGGCTGCTCGCGTAGACCTCGCCCACAGATCCATCAGGACCGGCAGGATCGCGCGCACACCCTCGAGGATCGCTGACGACGATCACCGTGTGTACAAGGCAGCGCCGGCGGGTCGGTTGCCGGGGGTCGTCCACGAGCCGCGGCCACCGCGCCTTTGGCTTCCGTGCCCATCCAGCGTCCTCTCGTCCAGATCACGTAACCCGGCCGGCCCTGCGCCAGGGTCGTCCCGGCACCGACCCGGCACATCCACCCGGCAGGTGGAGGCGCGAGCCTGCGCATTCATCTCCCGTGACGAGGTGCAGCGGTTCGACGCGTGAAAGCAGCAGATGTGGTCGCCCGGTGTGATGAGTACACGCCGACGCAGACGGTGGCGGCGAGAAAGGCGCGAAGGTCGCGCAGTCGATTCGCAATACCGCCCCGACTGCGTTCTCCGCTCGGTAGAGGCGGGAAGCGGACCGAGACCGTTGCGCCGGATTCGAGATCGGCCCGCAACCGAGGACTCCCTCCGCCTTCACAACCGGCCCACTCACCCAGGACCCGGCGTGGTGTCGGCGGCTGCACTCGGCAGCGGCACCGTGATCGGCTTGGTGCCCGGCCCGTCGGGGCTGAGGCGGCGGTCGAATCTGGTGCCGGAAGGTCGTCGACCGCCTTCCGCCGTGGCGGCACTTTCGAATGAGCTGTCGGCCGACACCAGCCGGAGAGTCAAGGAGCACACCGTGGGATCTTCGACGTCAACGTCCCGGCCGGGCTCGGCGCCGGGCACCGTTGCCCAGAACCAGGAACTCGCCGATCAGTGGTGGAAGAGCGCAGTGGTCTACCAGATCTACCCCCGCAGCTTCGCTGATTCGAACTCCGACGGAGTCGGTGATCTCGGAGGGATCAAATCCAGACTGGACTACCTGGCCACCCTCGGAGTGGACGTGCTCTGGTTGTCACCTGTCTACCCGTCTCCACAGGCCGACCACGGCTACGACATCACGAACTACCAAGACATCGACCCACTCTTCGGCAGCATGGAGGATCTCGACGAGTTGTTGCGCTCGGTGCACGAGCGCGAAATGCGCCTGATAATGGATATCGTCGTCAACCACACTTCCGATGAGCATCCCTGGTTCCAGGACTCGAGATCGAGCACTACATCTCCAAAACGGGATTGGTACTGGTGGCGGCCACCGCGGTACGGCATGGAACCGGGCACCCCCGGCGCAGAGCCGACGAACTGGGCGTCGATATTCTCGGGTCCGGCGTGGGAGTTCGACGACGCGTCGGGCGAATACTATCTACACCTCTTCTCCCGGAAGCAACCCGATCTCAACTGGGAGAACCCCGAGGTCCGGCACGCCGTGTACGCAATGATGAGATGGTGGCTCGACCGCGGTGTCGATGGATTTCGCATGGACGTGATCAATCTGATTTCCAAGGAACCCGATCTACCAGACGGACATCACCTCCCCCATCAGCCTTACGCCGACGGGTCCGAACATTTCGTCTGCGGGCCGCATGTTCACGATTTTCTACAGGAGATGCGCCGGAACGTGTTTGCCGGCCGACCGGAGAAGTACCTCGTCGTCGGGGAGATGCCCGGCGTGACGGTGGACGAAGCGAGATTGTTCACCGACCCCAGGCGCGCAGAATTGGACATGGTCTTCCAGTTCGAGCACGTCCAGCTGGACCAGGGCGATACCAAATGGGACTACATCGGCCTCGACCTGCGCGATCTCAAGGCCTCACTCGGCCGTTGGCAGGCCGGGTTGGCCGACGTCGGCTGGAACAGCCTGTACTGGAGCAACCACGATCAACCGAGGGTGGTCTCCCGTTACGGGAACGACCGGGAGCACCGGGTGGCGTCGGCGAAGATGCTTGCCACCGTGCTCCATCTGCACCGCGGAACCCCGTACATCTTCCAGGGCGAAGAACTGGGAATGACCAATGCGCCCTTCGAGAAGCTCGACGAGTTCCGGGACATCGAGTCGCTCAACCATTACGACGCGACCACCGGATCCGGGGCGGCGAGCCCGGACGACACGCTCGCCGCGCTGCGGCTGATGAGTCGGGACAATGCCCGAACACCGATGCAGTGGGACACCGGCCCATGGGCGGGTTTCAGCACGCACCCGCCGTGGATACAGGTCAACCCCAACTACTCGGAGGTCAACGCGAAAGCGGCCCTCGCCGACCCGGACTCGGTGTTCCACCACTATCGCAAGCTGATCGAGCTTCGCCACGCCGAGCCGGTGATCGTGCACGGCAGCTTCGAGATGCTGCTTCCGCACGACGAGCAGATCTACGCCTTCCTCCGGCGACTGGACGACGTCGAGCTCCTCGTCCTGGGCAACTTCTCCTCGGCCGACGCGGCCGTGGACCTGCCGGATGCGTCCGAGTGGGCGCACGCCGAGCTGCTGATCGGAACGCCGCCGGAGCCGGGCACCGTCCCCCTTGTCCTGCGACCGTGGGAAGGACGGGTGTACCGGCGCACGGGTCAGCGGCGAGACACTACGGGTCACGCCGCAGACGGATCCACCGATAGCCGTAGCCGGACAGATCGAGGGCCGTGAGGTCGACCTTCTCGTCGTACTCGCCGTCCGCGGCGAGGCTGAGCGGTCGGCCTGGCTGGTCCCGGTGCTGCTCGCCCACGTCGACCCGGCACGGCACGTCGCCGAGGTTGTGGAGGAACAGCAGCGCGCCGGTCTCCGTCGACGCACGATGCACGAGCACGTGCGGTGGTCCGGCATCGAGCATCACGTGCTGTCCGCTGCCGATCTCCTCGCACTCGCGCAGGGTGTGCAGTATGCGTTCGAACCACACCAGGAGGCTGTGTGGATCGCGGCGTTGATCGGTGACGTTCACCTGCCGGTAGCCGTAGGGGCCGTCGCTGATCACCGGCACCGGCAGGTCACACGGGTCCGCCCGGGAGAATCCCGCGTTCGGGGTGTCGTCCCACTGCATGGGGGTCCGGATCGCCTCCCGCTCGGGGAGCTCGAGGTTCTCCCCCATACCGATCTCGTCCCCGTAGCGGATCACCGGCGTTCCCGGCATGGTGAACTGCAGGCTGTAGGCCATCTCGATGCGGCGCCGGTCGCCTCGGAGCATGGGCGCGAGGCGGCGGCGGATCCCGCGGTTGTAGAGCTGCATGTCCGGATCCGGCCCGAACGCGGCGAACACCTCCTGCCGCTCGTCGGGAGTGAGCCGACCCAGGTCCACCTCGTCGTGGTTACGCAGGAAGGTCGCCCATTGCCCGTGCCGGGGAAGGTCGGGTAGCTCCCGCACGGTCCGGATGACCGGCCGGGCGTCCTGGCGAGCAAGCGCAAGCATGATCGCCTGGTTGAGCCGGAACGCAAAGATCATGTGGAATCGGCTCGCTGCGCCGTCCGCGTGGCCGAAGTACTCCAGCACGTCCTCGTTGGACACGTTCGCCTCGGCCAGCAGGGCGGCATCACCACGACGCCACGACACGCTCTCGCACAGCTCCCGGTAGAGGCTGAAGTCCCGCTTCGAAGGCTTCAGCGTCGATCCCGGCCGCTTCGACTCGATCAAGAACGGTGCCGCGTCCACACGGAAGCCCGCGACACCGACCCGCAACCACGTCTCCGCGATCTTGCGGATCTCGGTGCGCACCTCGGGGTTCTCGGTGTTCAGATCCGGTTCGAAGGAGTAGAAGCGGTGGCGGTACCAGGCGCCCGCCGCCTCGTCGTAGGTCCAGATCTCGTTCTCGATCCCTGGGAAGACCGGGCCTTCGAAGCGATCGGCAGGCTCGGTGTCCGACCACAAGTACCAGTCCCGCAGCGGCGAGCTGCGGTCTGCTCGGGCCGCCTGGAACCACGGGTGCTGGTCGCTGGTGTGATTGACCACGAAGTCGAGCAGCACGCGCATGCCGCGCTCACCGGCGCCGCTCAGGAAGGTGCAGAAGTCGCCGAAGCTGCCGAACCGCGGATGGACACCGTAGTGGTCGGTGACGTCATATCCGCCGTCCCGCCGCGGCGAGGGGTGGATCGGGTTGAGCCAGATCGTCGTCACACCGAGCCGCGACAGGTAGTCGAGCCTGCTCGTCATTCCGTTGAAATCACCGACTCCGTCCCCGTTGGTGTCCTGGAACAACCCGACATCGACCGAATAGATCGCCCCGTTCCGATACCAGCGCTCAACCATGTCATCAACGCTCGTGCACCGGGTGTCCGCCGAAGCCGTTCCGCAGGAGCGCTACCGCCTTGGCCACCGGGGCATCGAGGTCTCGATAGCCCATCAGCGCCTGCTGGCTCTCACTCACCACCGGTGTCGGGATGTCACGCTCCAGCGCCCAGCGCACCACCCATTTCACTTCCCCGGTGTCCTCCACGTAGGTGGCGAGGCGCGACAGGTCGGGATTCTTGCGTAGGGCGTCGCCCATCAACTCCACCAACCACGAGCGGATGACCGAGCCGTGGTTCCAGTTGTCGAACACGGCCGGCAGGTCGAGCTCGAATCCCGAACGCGTCATCAGCTCGACGCCCTCGGCGATCGACTGCACCATGCCGAACTCGATCGCGTTGTGAACCAGCTTCACGAAGTGTCCCGATCCGGGTGCGCCCGCGTACAGCGTCGCCCGTTCATCGAACGCCAGTTCGCGCAGCAGCGGCTCGATCATCTGGTAGGCGTCGGGGTCCCCACCGGCCATGAAGCATGCGCCGTGACGCGCGCCCCACAGTCCGCCGCTCGTGCCGAGGTCGACGAACCGGATGCCCTCTTGCGCGAACTCGCGGTGGCGCCGGCGGGAGTCCTCCCAATGCGAGTTCCCACCGTCGACCACGACGTCGCCGGTCGACGCCGATGCACGCAGTTGCTCGCACACCTGCTCGGTCGGGTCACCGTGGGGGACGTAGACGAGGATGATCCGGGGCGACGGCAGCTCGTCGATCAGTTCACCGAGTGTTGTCACCAGTGCCAGCCCCCGGTCGGCGAGCACCTTCCCGCTCTTCGTACCCGGGTCGTAGCCGATCACATCGTGGCCGTGGTCGATCGCGGCCTGCGCAAGACCTGCTCCCATCCGACCGAGACCGACGATTCCAACTCTCATCACATCTCCCTGTTCCGAAGTTCTTGCGCCTCGTCAGCAAATTCGATGACCGTCTTGATGTCCGTGTCCCGCCTCTCGAGGGCCTGCGTCCAGTCGACGAGCGGAACGCTGCGGGTGATCATTCGCCCCAGGCACAGGGGATCGGCGGCGGCCAGTGCGTCCGCGGCGGCGGCGAAGTGTCGGTGGTTCCCGTTGACCGAACCGAAAACCACGTGGTTCTCGAGCACCAACTCGTTGTTGAGCGCCCCCACGTCGACGTTCAGGGCCCGCCCTCGTGGAGAGATCCCGAGCAGGCACGCGACCGCTGCCGGTGCCAGGCACCGCAACGCTTCGACCACGACCTCCGGCCGACCTGTGCACTCGAGCACGACGTCTGGCTCCGCCGAGCGGCACACGTCCGCGATCGGGCCGCTGTGGTAGGAGGCCCCCAACATCCTGGCCAGCTCCGGCCTGGTGCCCTCCCGCATCCGATCCACGACGTGGACGTCGAGGCCTCGCTGGGCGCCGAGCAGTGCTGCGAGGAGGCCGATGGGGCCCGCGCCGGTGATCAGCGCAGTTGCCGCCGGGCGGCAGCCCTGGTAGCGGATGCGGTCGATCTGCTCCCAAGCCTTCGCGACGACACTGGTCGGTTCGGTCAAGACGCCGAGCAGCCCCAGTGCCGGATCCACCTTCACGGCGAACTCCGGCTCGAGCGGAACCAGTTGGGCGCCATAACCGTCGAGCTCCTTGATCCCACGCTCCCGGTAGCCGCCGTTGCGGCACATGTCGAAATCGCCCTGCATACAGCACATGCATGGCTCGGGGTCCGGCCGCCGGACGACCCCGACGACGAGGTCTCCCGGCGCGAAACCGCTGCCGGAGGGTGCCTCTGTCACACGCCCGACCGACTCGTGGCCGAGCACCAGCCAGTCTCGTCCCGGCGGAGCCCAGCCGTAGCGACCATCGAGGATCTCGCGGTCCGTTCCGCACACGCCCAGCGCGAGCGTCCGCACCAGCAACTGGTCTCCTGCGCGCTCGGGCTCCTCCACCCGACCCAATCGCTCTCCGCCCGGGGACCCGGGAGTGACGACGATGGCGAGCATGTACCTGCCCCACTGTTCCGTCGAGCCGATCCGTGTCGAACTCCCCGGTCAGCCGGGGTCGGAGGCGGCCTCCTCGATCTCGCGCCGGACTTGCTCCACGTGCTCACCCAGCTCTCGCAGCTCCGGATCGAGCTCGGCGGCTCTCTGCGCCAGGGCCGTCAGCATCTCGATGGTGGCGCGCGAGAGCGCCACCGCATCGCCATCCCGACCCTCACCGAGCAGCGACTCGATGTGCTGGGCGAGCGAGGCCAGCGAGCCCGAGTCGGTGTCCGGAGGGAGGTAGCGTTCCAGACCCGGCGGGTAGGGGTTGCGCTCGCGCAGCTCTCCCAGTGCTGTGATGACCGCGCGGGAGCCGCTGATCCCGTCGAGGAGCCCCACGAGGTGGTAGGACCGCGCGACCACCCGGGGTCGGCCGGGATGCTCGTCCAGCCATCGGAGGAGTCCGTCGTCACCTCCGAAGTACCGGATGAGCCTCTTCAGGTGCCCGGCCATCTCAGGCGGCAGCTCGGCGTGCCAGGGCAGGACCGTCGCCACCGCGTCGGCCAGCGCGTCATCCGCCCGCCGATCGGCTTCGCCGCGGACAACGGTATCGATCAGCTCGGGTTCCAGCCGGAACACCGAGACCGCACCGGCCTGCTCCATCGTCGGACTGCACTCGTCGTCAGCCATGGTGCCCCCCGTCGTCGGCCGGGACCGGCTGGAGGTGACGGCGGAACCAGCTCCCCGCCAGACCGGCGACCAGCTCCAGCGCCCCGGGTTCTTCGAACAGGTGCGTCGCACCGGGGACGATCTCGAGGCGGGTCTCGCCGGCCAGCTTGCGCGCCGCCCGGCGGTTGAGCTCGACGACGACGGGGTCGCGTTCCCCGACGATCAGCAACGTCGGTTGGCGCACCGCGGTCAGGTGCGTGTCTGCCAGGTCGGGCCGTCCGCCCCGGGAGACGACGGCCCGCACGGTGCTCGGCCGGGTGGCGGCGCAGATGAGAGCGGCCGCGGCGCCGGTGCTGGCCCCGAAGAGACCGATCTGCGGGGAAGTGACGAGGTCGCTGTTGACCACCCAGTCCGCAACTCCGGTGACCCGTGCCGCGAGCAGGCCGATGTCGAAGCGCAGCGTCGCGGTCCGCAGGTCGAGCAGCTCCTCGTCCCGCGTGAGCAGATCCGCCAGCACGGTGACCAGGCCCGCGCTGTTGAGCTGGTCCGCGACGTAGCGGTTGCGCGGGCTGTGGCGGCCACTCCCGCTGCCATGGGCGAACAGCACCGCTCCGTAGTGGGTGGGTGGCATTCCCACGTCGGCCTCCAGCATCGCGCCGGCGACGGGGATCTGTACGGAACGATGCGTGGCGCTCGGGGCGCTCATGGTGTCCTCCTCGGAGCGGCGACGCACGCCGTCGGGATGTCGCGTGCCTCAGACCGCGAAGGGGTAGGTCTCGGGCGCCTCGCCCGTCTCCCACACCGCAGTTCGTTCGAGGGGTTCGACGGCCCGGGTGTCGTCGATGTGGATCACCGCGTCGAACTGGTCGGACACCCGCGCCCGGAAGTAGTGGCTCTGCCGTTCCGTGTCGGGGCGGTAGATCACGCCGATCGCCCGCTCCGGTCGCGCCGACCGCAGGATCTCGGCGGCACGCGCCGACCGCCGGAAGGACAGCATGAACTCTTTCTGCCCGACCTCGTGGAACTGCTCCTCGACACTGCCCGGCAGTGCCGGACGCACCCACTTGCGCTGCGCCTCCCCACCCCAGTCGTCGGCGGCGGTCACCGTGCCGGTGTACGTGGTGAAGCCCAGGCTCACGCAATCGTCCGGGTGCCGCTCGCGGACGAGCTCGCCCACGTTCAGCTCGCCGCGGGCCGACATCTCCGTCGCCCTGGCGTCGCCGAGGTGGGAGTTGTGCTCCCACACCACGACCTTCGCAGGCTCAGCGTGCTGCCCGGTCAGGTGGTCGCGGACCGCCTCCAGGGTCTGGGCCATGTGTCGGTCCCGCAGGTTCCACGACAGGGCCCTCCCGCTGAACATCGAGCGGTAGTACTCCGCCGCGTTCTTCACCACCTTGGCGTTCTGCTCGGCGTACATGGCCTCGTCCGCGGCCAGCAGCCCGTCGCGGCGGCCGTACTCCGCGGCGTGGCGCTGCAGGTCGACGAGCTGGTCGACCACCTCCTCCTCGCAGGTGTCCCCGGCGCCCATCGCGGCGGCAAGTCCATACGTCTGGCCGTCGTCGGTGCCGTAGTGGTCGAAGCAGCCGTAGCGCTCCCTGGCCCGCTGGCCCGCCGCCGGATCCACCCGGTCGAGGTAGGTGATGACCTCGTCGATGGAGCGGTAGAGGCTGTAGAGGTCGAGTCCGTAGAAGCCGGTGCGGCTCCGCTCCTCGGCGATGCGGTCGTTGTGCTCCCGCAGCCAACCGACGAAGTCGAGGACGACCGCGTTGCGCCACATCCAGGTGGGGAAGCGCTGGAAGCCGCGCATCGCCTCCTCCGCATCGGCGTCGGAACCATGACCCCGGACGTACCGGTTCACGCGGTAGGCGTCCGGCCAGTCCGCCTCCACCGCGACCGCGCGGAACCCCTTCTCCTCGATGAGCCGCCGCGTCATGACCGCGCGTGCGGCGTAGAAGTCGCCGGTGCCGTGCGTCGCCTCCCCGAGCAGCACGAAGTGAGCATCGCCGACGAGGTCGAACAGCACGTCGTCGGACGGGACGCCGTCCTCGGTCTGGATCGCGGCCGACCGGATCACATCCGTCTCGTTGACGGTCGGCTCGGCCTTCCCCGCCGGGATCGAGGTCGCCGCTGCGCGCAACAGGTCACGCACTTCCTCGTCCGTCGTCTGGGTGAAGTCCCAGTACGAGGCGCCGACAGCGAGGAACGGCGCCGGCGTCGTCGCGCAGACGACCTCGTCGGCGATCGCTTCGAGCTGCTGGCACGTGGACTTCGGCGCAGCCGGCACCGCGACGACGATCCGCTCCGGCTGGTGCTCCCGCAGGGCGACGATCGCCGCGTGCATGCTCGAGCCGGTGGCGAGCCCATCATCGACGAGGATGATCCGCTTGCCGGCGAGCTCGGGCATCGGGCGCCCGTCCCGGTAGGCCTGCTCCCGGCGCAGCAGCTCGCGCCCCTCCTCCTCGGCGACGCGCTGGATCGTGTCCTGGCCGATGAGCAGGCCCCGTACGACGTCCTCGTTGATCACGATCACCCCGCCGCTGGCGATCGCCCCCATGGCCAGCTCCTCGCGGCCCGGCACGCCCAGCTTGCGGACCACGAAGACATCCAGCGGCGCGCCCAGCGCGCGAGCGACCTCGAATGCCACCGGGACCCCGCCACGCGGCAACCCCAGCACCACCACGTCCGGGCGACCTCGGTACCGGTCGAGCAGGCCGGCGAGCGCCTGCCCGGCGTCCCGGCGGTCCCGGAAGACTCGATCCGGCATCTCGTCCTCCCGACGGTCGGATGCACCGACGGTGCCGTCAGGGGGATCGGGGGGCATCGGCCCGCCGGGGCCAGACCCGTCCGACCAAGTGCCGCTCACGGGGCACCTACGCCGGCATCGACACCACGACGCGCCGCGGTCACCGCATCCTGCGCGAATCGGCTCAGACCCTGCGTGATTCGGACACCGCCCCCGGCGATCCGCTCGTTGAATGGGCGCGACGATTCGTACGTGCTGCGTCAGGGAGGCGGCATGCATGCGGATGACACGCGCGCGGCCTTCGCCGTGGAGATCGATCTGCTGCGGCCCGGCGTGCCGCTGCTGCAGGCGCGCGGCCGATTGAGCCCCGCCACCGTTGACGAGCTGCAGGCGGCCGTCGAGCGGTGCCTCGATTCGTCGCCGTGGGCGGTAGTAACCGATCTGACCGGACTGTCGGAGCTGCAACCCGATGCCGTGGCGACGCTCGTCGCCCTCGCCCGCAGGGCCGGCCGCGCGGACATCGGCCTCTACTTCGTCACGCGCGGCGGTGCCGTGGATCACGCGCTCATCAGCGCTCCCGGCGGGGACATGTTCGACATCCACGACAGCGTCGCCTCCGCCGAGCGAGCGCTGCGCATGGACGCCTGACGGACCCGTACGGAGACGGGCACCGACGGAGAACGTTCCGATCGATCGCTCCCTTGACCCGGCAGGGTGAACCGGACGTCGGATCTGGCCCTCCCGGACGTGGTTGGCGCGTCGAGTCCGGTGGACATCTGGGAGAGCAGCTGCTGAGACAGGCACCCAGAGCCGCGGGCGGGTATCGGGAGGATTCGTCATGTCGCGACACGAGACCTGGCGCTGGATCGTCCTGATGATGGTGGGCGTGCTGGCGCTGTCAGGTCTGCTGCGACTCGGCCCGACCGTCGTGACGCTCGGTCTGCTCACCGCCGGCATGGCCGCAGCAGCCCGACTCGCGTGGGTGTTGAAGTGCGACGGCAAGGCGAAGACCGGCTGGGATGCCTGGTCAGAGGCCTGGCGCCCCGCCACGATCGGGTTCGTCGGAGTTCTCGTACTGAATGGCCTGCACACGCTGTTCGGATCGGCCGCGCCTCCGATCGGTATCGCCGCCGCGATCACGGCGCTGGTCGCGTTCCTGGTGCTGCGACTGGCGCCTGATGCATCCGGTGGGAATGCGGCGGCGGCTCCGGCCTCGACTCCTCCGCGACCGCCCGGGGCTCCCAGGAGACCACCCGACGCCCCGCCCGTGCGGGCGCTCCCGACCTCGGCCCTGTGCTGGGAATGGAGGCGCAGCTACCTTGCGGTCACGCGTGCATCGGAGCCGGATGAGCTCACGCGGATCGCCGCGCTGCGGGCGGCCTACCTCGACGAGCTCGAACGCCGGAATCCCGTGGGGTTCCGACGCTGGCTCGCGAGCGGTGCCCGCGCGGCCAGCGACCCCGGGCGATACCTGACCAGCGGCTGATCTGTGCTGCGGCACGCCTGGCGCCGGTTCGGCGCTGACCCGCGGTGCCGACCCGGGGCCGCGGACTTCACTGGCTCGGGCCGGGGCCGGGGCCCTCCGACCAGGGAGAACGTGGAACCTCCACCCCTGTGTGAGGAGGTCCCGTGAAGTACGAGGAGTTCATAGGCGAAGCGTTGAGGCAGGTGCCGACGGTAGCGGGGCGATCGTGACGATGACCCAAACCCACGGTGCTCGACTCCAGTCCTTGTTCTACGGCGGACCCGAACGTCCATCCGGCCCTCGAGGCACGCGGTCGCCAAATGAGTACACACATCTCAGCCTGCTATTCACAGATCTGGCCCGGCTACCTGAAGACCACCGCCGTCGTTCCGGGCTGCGGGATCGGCTGATCATCGAGCACCTGCCACTCGCTCGGCACATCGCAAGGCGATTCATCCGGCGGGGCGAGCCCCTGCAGGACCTCGAGCAGGTGGCCACGCTCGGGCTGATCGGTGCGGTGGACCGGTTCGACCCCGACCGCGGCTGCGAGTTCCTCTCCTTCGCCATACCCACGATCACCGGTGAGGTGATGCGCTGGATCCGCGACCGCACATGGTCGGTGCGGGTACCGCGGCGGATCAAGGAGCTGGATGCGTTCATCGGCACGGCCGTCAGCCAGCTGAGCCAGGAGCTCTTCCGAGCTCCCAGACCGAGCGAGATCGCGGCAAGGCTCGATATCGCGGTGTCCGCGGTCGTCGAGGTCCTCCTGGTGCGCGAGGCCTACCGCTGCCTGTCGCTCGACGATTCGGGCAGCATGGAACCCGAGGACGGGGCCCTCCACGCCGGTGCCCTCTCCGAACTCGACCCGGGCATGGCACTCGTCGAAGACCGGGAGGTACTCGGCACGCTGCTCGACGCCCTGACCGAGCGGGAGCGGAGGATCGTACTACTGCGGTTCTTCGGGAACATGACACAGACCCAAATCGCTGACGAGGTCGGCCTCTCGCAGATGCACGTGTCCCGACTGCTGACCGCGACCCTGAAGAAACTGCGGGAAGGGTTGACCGCCGACACCTGAAGTGTCAGAGCAGCAGTCGGAACAGCTCGAACGCACGGTCCCAATGCTCGGTGGACGGGTTGGTCAGGCCGGGGTCGACGATGCGGAACGAGCGCGCCAAGGCGATGCTGATGCCGCCGAACACCTCGCTGAGCACGTCCGCGGTCTCCTCGCTGAACGTGATGTCGTCAGGGGGACGGCGCAGGGTGCGACTCAACAGCTCGCGGATCTCCACGGCCTCGTCGAGCTTGTCGAACTCGCGCATCCGCTCCTGCAGGCCTTTGGTGATCGGCAGGTCCTGCGGTTCGATGACGTCCCGGCCGTTCCAGCGCGCGCTGTTGCGGCCGGCGATGGCGATGTCGTCGACCTTCTCGTCGACGAAGAGCCGGAAACGCTTCAGGTCGTCCTTGTCCACATCGATGCCTGCCGCCGAGCGGAAGAACCGCTTCAGCTCGGGAATTCCAGCCATGCCCGCCTCCTTCGCACTACTCGGCGCATTCCTCGGTCGTCGGTCCCCTGGCCGTCGCCAGGTGTTCGTGCACGAATCGGACGGCCATCGCGCCCTCCCCCACCGCCGAGGCCACCCGCTTGACCGATCCGCTTCGCACGTCGCCGGCGGCGAACACGCCGGGCCAGCTGGTCTCGAGCAGCGAGGGGGCCGGCCCGGCAAGCGTCGCGTCACCGACGGCGCGCTGCGCGTTCGGTCCGGTCAGGACGTAGCCGCCGGCGTCGAGGGCCACCGAGTCGGACAGCCATGACGTGCACGGGTCCCCGCCGATGAACACCATGAGATAGCGGGCGGGCAGGCGGTATCGATGCCCGGTCCTCGTGTCGCGTACGACGACGGACGCGAGCTGGCCGCTCT
The DNA here is from genome assembly GCF_042657305.1 of Pseudonocardia zijingensis. NCBI lineage: Bacteria > Bacillati > Actinomycetota > Actinomycetes > Pseudonocardiales > Pseudonocardiaceae > Pseudonocardia > Pseudonocardia zijingensis. The sequence goes on from NZ_JBHSKO010000032.1 coordinate 19,091, forward strand.
CGCCCTCCAACTCCTCGACCTCGGCACGCAGGTGCACCTCGATGCGCGGGTCGTGAGCGATCCGGTCGGCGAGGTAGCGCGACATCTGCTCGTCGAGCGACCCCTCCCTGAGCACCATTCGCACCTCGACGGCATGGCCGGCGAGGAAGGCGGCAGCTTGACCCGCCGAGTTACCCCCTCCGACCACCACCACCGGATCGCCGATGCACTGGCGGGCCTCCACGGGCGTGGCCGCGTAGTAGACGCAGGCGTCCTCGAACTCCTCCAGCCGCCGAGCCTTCAGCCTCCGGACGTGCACGCCGGTCGCGATCACCACACAGCGGGCGGCCACCTGGTGACCGTCCGCGAGCTCCAGCACGTAGTCACCGTCGCGCCACCGCATGCCCACGGCCTTCGCCGGCACCGCCCGGTGGGCTCCGAACCTCTCGGCCTGCAGCAGGGCGCGCTCGGCGAGCTCGCCGCCCGAGATCCCGGTGGGGAAGCCGAGGTAGTTCTCGATCCTCGATGTTCGGGCGGCCTGCCCCCCCGTTGCGACGGCGTCGAGCAACACCGTCTCCAGGCCTTCCGACGCGCCGTAGACCGCAGCCGCGAGTCCGGCGGGCCCGGCACCGACGACCACCAGGTCCGCTACACCGCCTTCCACCGCGGGTTCGTACAGCCCGAACTCGGCAGCCAGCTCCGTCGTGGACGGGTTGCGCAGCAGCCGGTTCCGGAACAGCACGATCGGCGTGTCGGAGGGGGCGAGGTCCAGCTCACGAATCAGGCGCTCGGCCGACGGGTCCGTCTCCAGATCGACGAACCGGTGGGGAAGCCGGTTGCGGGCGGCGAACTCGAGCAGCCGCCGGGAGCCGGGGGAGAAGCGCGAGCCGACGATCCGGAACCCGATCCCCTCGCCGAGGGCGAGTGAGCGTCGCACCAGGTAGGCGCGCAGCACGGTGTCTCCGAACGCCGGATCCTCGGTGGCGAGCGCGCGGAACCGGTCGGCCGGGACCGCGAGCACTTCCCCCGGTTCGGCCACGACGCTGGTGAGGAACGCTGCCTGCCCCGTCACCAGTCCGAGCTCGCCGAGGAAGCGGCCGGGCCCGTGCACCCACACCACCCGCTGTTCGGCGGTCCCGAACGCCTCCACGACGGCGACCCTGCCGGCGAGCACGACGTAGAAGGTGCGCTCCTGGTCGCCCTCGGCGATGAGCACCTCGCCGCGCTCGGTCGGCCGCCGTTCGCCCAGCGCTTCCAGCGAGGCGATCCGCGGCTCGTCGAACCGCGGATACGCGCCGTTCAGGTCAGGGGTCTCCCCCGGAGGCACCGTTGCCAGCAGTTCCTCGATGCCCGGTGTGCCGGGGGCCGTCACCCGGACGCCCGCAGCGCTTCGTCCAGCCAGCGACGCAGCGCGGGCAGCGGGGCCGCGCCGGGTTGACGGGCGATCACCTCACCGCCACGCAGCACGAGCAGCGTCGGGACGGCGTGCACCTCGAAGCGTTGCGCCAGTCGCGGCGCCGCGTCGACATCGACCTTCACCAGCTTGATCTCGCCGGCCCGTTCGGTTGCCAACTGCTCGAGGGCCGGGCTCACCATCCGGCAGGGCCCGCACCACGTCGCCCACAGGTCGGCGACGACTGGAATCGGGGATCGCTCCGCGATCATCGCGAAATCGTCGTCGCCCGCATCGGTGATCCAGGGCAGCGCCTGGTGGCAGCTCCCGCACTTCGGCAGCGCATCGGCCGCGGCAGGCACCCGGTTGCGCTTGCCGCACCGCGGACAGGTGACGATGCTCGTCCGCGGTGTCGCTGGGGCGCTCACCTTCCCGCCACCTCTTTCACGACGGTGCTCCCGCCGCCGCCCTGTGGGCGACGACGAGCTGATCGCCGTCTCGCTCCACCCGCAGCGTGGTGCCCTCGATCGCGCCGTCGCGGATCAGCGCGCGGGCGATGCGGGTCTCGACCTCGCGGGCGATGAGCCGGCGCAGGGGCCGGGCCCCGTACACCGGGTCGTAGCCCTGTTCCGCGATGAGACGGCGGGCGTCCGCGTCGATCTCCAGCGTCAGGTGGCGCTCGGCGAGCCGAGCGCGTAGCTCGGCGATCATCAGCTCGACGATGTCCTCGATCTCGCCGAGGTTCAGCGGTGTGAACAGCACGGTGTCATCGATCCGGTTGAGGAACTCCGGCCGGAAATGCCCGCGCAGCTCAGCCAGCACGAGATCCCGCGCCTCCGGCTTGAGCTGGCCGTCCGGCGTCACACCGTCGAGCAGGTACTGCGACCCGATGTTCGACGTCATGATGATCACGGTGTTCCGGAAGTCCACGGTGTGACCCTGCGCGTCGGTGAGCCGGCCGTCGTCCAGGACCTGCAGCAGCGTGTTGAACACGTCGGCATGTGCCTTCTCGATCTCGTCGAAGAGGATCACCGCATAGGGGCGGCGCCGGACCGCCTCGGTCAGCTGCCCGCCCTCCTCGTAGCCGACGTACCCCGGCGGTGCCCCGACCAGCCGCGACACGGTGTGCCGCTCCTGGTACTCGCTCATGTCGATCCGGACGATGTTCTCCTCGGAGTCGAACAGCGCCTCGGCCAATGCCCTGGCCAGCTCGGTCTTCCCGACGCCGGTCGGGCCGAGGAAGATGAACGAACCGGTCGGCCGGCGGGGGTCCTTGACCCCTGACCGTGCCCGAATGATGGCGTCCGCGACCGCCTGCACGGCCTCGTCCTGGCCGACGACCCGCTGGTGCAGCACCTGGTCGAGGCGCAGCAGCTTCTCGCGCTCCCCTTCGGTCAGCCGGGACACCGGAATCCCGGTCCACACGGAGACGATCTCGGCGACCTCCTCGGCGGTCACGGCCTCACGGAGCAGGGGGTGCTCGCCCTGCTTCTCGACGAGCCGCCTGCTCTCCGACTCCAGCTTCCGCTCCAGCTCGCCGAGCCGGCCGAAACGCAGCTCGGCAGCGCGGTTGAGGTCATAGCGCCGCTCGGCCTCCTCGACCTCCCGGCGCACCTGCTCCAGCTCCGCGCGCAGGTCCTGCACCCGCCGGATCGCCTGCCGCTCCGCGTCCCACTGGGCCCGCTTGGCATCGGCCTCCGAGCGGAGGTCGGCCAGCTCGCGGCGCAGCTGGTCGAGCCGGGCGACCGACGCCGCGTCCTCCTCCTTCTCGAGCGCCGCTTCCTCGACCTCCAACCGCATGACCTTGCGAGTGATCTCGTCGAGCTCGGCGGGCATGGAGTCGATCTCGGTGCGCAGTCGTGCGCAGGCTTCGTCGACGAGGTCGATGGCCTTGTCCGGCAGAAATCGGTCGGTCAGATATCTGCTGCTCAGGGTCGCGGCGGCGATCAGCGCGCCGTCGAGGATCCGGACGCCGTGGAACACCTCCAGCCGCTCGCGCAGCCCTCGCAGGATCGACACCGTGTCCTCGACGCTCGGCTCGTCGACGTAGACCGGCTGGAAGCGGCGCTCCAGGGCGGCGTCCTTCTCGATGCGCTTGCGGTACTCGTCGAGGGTGGTCGCGCCGATCATGTGCAGCTCACCGCGGGCCAGCATCGGTTTGAGCATGTTGCCGGCGTCCATCGCGCCCTCGGCGGCTCCGGCCCCCACCACGTTGTGCAGCTCGTCGATGAACAGCAGGATCCGGCCTTCGGCGGCCTTCACCTCGGCCAGCACGGCCTGCAGTCGCTCCTCGAACTCGCCGCGGAACTTCGCGCCGGCCACGAGCAAACCCATGTCCAGCGCGAAGATCGTGCGATCACGCAGCCCCTCGGGAACGTCACCGTTGACGACGCGCTGAGCCAGCCCTTCGACGATCGCGGTCTTGCCGACGCCGGGGTCGCCGATGAGCACCGGGTTGTTCTTCGTCTTGCGGGACAGGATCTGCACCACGCGGCGGATCTCGGCGTCGCGGCCGATGACCGGGTCCAGCCGCCCGGAGCGCGCGGACTCCACCAGGTCGGTGCCGTACTTCGCAAGAGCCTCGTAGGTGGCCTCCGGGGTGGCCGAGGTGACGCGCTGGTTGCCGCGCACCCGGGTCAGCGCGGCGAGGAACGCGTCGCGGGTGACGCCGTGCGCGGCCAGCAGCCGACCCGCCGCGGTCCCTGGGCCCTCCTCGGCCAGTGCCACGAGCAGGTGCTCGACCGACACGTACTCGTCCTTCAGGCGGGCGGCCTCGCGCTGCGCAGCCTCGAGCACCCGGGCCAGCCGTTGGGTGACCGAGATCTGCCCGGGCTGGGCCGCCGGGCGGGTGGTGCGCGGCTTGCGCCCGAGCTCGGCCTCCAGGTCCGCGCGCAGCGCGTCCCGGTTGGCGTCCATCGCGGTCAGCAGGCGGGTCACCAGGCCCTCGGGCTGATCGAGCAGCGCCAGCAGCAGGTGCTCGCCGTCGACCTCCGGGTGGCCGCGCCTCGTCGCCACGTCCTGGGCGGCCGACAGAGCCTGCTGGGACATCTGCGTCAGGCGGTTCAGGTCCATCACGCGTTCCCTTCCTGGTCGACGGCGGCCGATCGGGTGTCCGCTCGTGGTCGCACCGGTTCGGTTCGTCCCCGGGCGTGCAGGGCGGTCTCGAGTTCGGTGATCCGGTCGAGCAGGTCGACGACCAGCCCGAGGGCGGCGTAGTTGAGCGGGAGCGCCGCGTGCAGGCGCTGCAACCGCGCGACGGCGGACACCTGCGACGGGCTGAACCACAGAGCGCCGTCGGCGTCCCATGCCGCAGGCACCAGGCCGAGCGCGACGAACCGCCGGACGAGCTCGGGATGCAGCCCGCAACGCCGGGCGAACTCCTCCTGGTCGATGCGGCCGCGGCTCACCCGCCGGGCCCGCCTGACTGGCAGGTACCGCATGCTCATCAGCGGCTTCCCCTCGGATCGTCGGAACCGGTCCCCCGCGGATCGAACGTCGAGACCGCGGCGAGCTCGGTGAACAGCTCCCGCTCCCGGTCGGTGAGCCGCGGCGGCACCATGATCTTGACCTCGGCATAGAGGTCGCCCGGCCGACCGCCCGGATCGGGCATGCCCTCCCCGCGCAGGCGCAGCCTCCGCCCGGTCGAGCTGCCCTGGGGCACGACGACCTTCGTCTCGCCGGCAGGTGTGAGGACCGGGACGTTCGCGCCGAGCGCGGCCTCCCACGGCGCCAGCGGGAGGTCGACTGTGATGTCCTTGCCCTCCACCCGGTAGCGCGCGTGCGGCAGGAGCCGCACGACCAGGTAGAGGTCGCCCGCGGGGCCACCGCCGATCCCGCGCCCGCCCTGGCCCCCCAGTCGGATTCGCCTGCCGTCAGTGACCCCGGGCGGGATGGTCACGTTGTAGGTCCGTGGCCCGTCCGGACCGTTCAGCGTGACCTGACGGCGGCCACCGCGGTAGGCCTCCTCGACGGTGAGCGGGAGCTGCGCCTCCTGGTCAGCACCCGGCACGCGGCCCACCCGGCCGCTCCCCCTGCCGCCGAAAAGCCCGCCGAACAGGTCCTCGAGGTCCACGCCTCCGAAGCCGCCGCCGATATCCGCGCCGAAGTCCGCGCCGAAACCGCCGCCGTAGCCGCGTGCCCCGCCCGTCGGCCCGCCGTACCGCCGCCCCCCGGAGTAGCCTCCTGGCGCGGCCCCCACTCCGCCCGTCCCTGCACCCACGCGCTCCTCCCAGTCGTCCGGGACGCGCCGGTAGTCCTCGCCGAAGCGGTCGTAGCGCTTGCGCAACTCCGGGTCCGACAGCACGTGGTAGGCCTCGTTGATCTCCTTGAACCGCTCTTCCGCCGCAGGGTCCTTGTTGACGTCCGGGTGGTTGGCCCGCGCGAGCCGGCGGAACGCCTGTTGCAGCTCCTCCGGACCGGCGTCGCGCGACACCCCGAGAACCTCGTAGTAGTCCCGGGCCATCGGCTAACCCCCCGGAGCCTGTGCCACGGTCACCGCCGCCGGCCGGAGCTGCCGCTCCCCGGAGCCGTAACCCGGCCGAACGACCTCTGCGACCGAACCCGGCTTCGTCTTGTCACCGTCCGCCTCGATCACGCCGACCACCTCGTGGCGGGCCGGGTCGAAGGGCACACCGGTCTCGTCCTCCCGGCTGTAACCGAGGCCGGCCAGCACGGCGAGGGCCTGCTCGCGCACTGCGCGGACCCCCTCGATGATCGACCGTGGGTCCGACCCGGCGTGCGCGAGGGCGCGGTCCATGCTGTCGAGCACCGGCAGGAACGCCGCCGCCACCAGCTCCCGCTCGGCCATCCGCTCCCGCCGGATCTCGCGGGCGCACCGCTTGCGCAGGTTGTCCAGGTCCGCCGCGGTGCGCCGCCAGCGGTCCTCCAGCTCGGCCGCAGTCGGCTCAGCGGGCTCGGGCTCGGGCGCGGCATCGGCACCGTCGGGTTCCGGCGGTGACATCCCGCCCGCCGGGGCGGTGGCCCGCTCGTCGCCCATCGCCGCCCCGGGGGGTGGATCCCCCTCCTCCGCGCCGGTGCGCTCCGGCATCTGCCGGTGTCGCTCCGGTTCGGCGGCCCCCGACCGGCCGGAGGACTCGTCTGCCGTGGGCTCGCTCATCGGCGACCTCAGCTCCGGTCGAACTCGGCGTCGATGACGTCGTCGGCGCCGCCACGATCGCCGTCCTGTGCCGACCCGCCCGCGGCGTCGTCGGTGCCGCCGGTGCTGCCGCCGGCGACCAGTCCGGCAAGGACCTGCTGCAGCTCGCCGGTCAGCTCGCGCACCCGGTCGAGAGGGGCCTGGTCGGCGACCGCCTGCCGGGCGTCGGCCACGAGCATCTCGGCACGCGCGCGCTGGTGCTCCGGGGCGGCGTCGCCGATCTCGTCCAGGCGCCGCTGTACCTGGTGGGCGATCGTGTCGAGGTCGTTGCGTGCGTCGACCTCCTGGCGCAACCGCTGATCTGCCTCGCGGTTCCGCTCGGCCTCCTGCACCATCCGCTCGACCTCGGACTGGTCGAGGTTGGTGCTGTCCGAGATGGTGATGCCCTGCTCGGCCCCCGTGTCCTTGTCCTTCGCGGTGACGTGGAGGATGCCGTTCGCGTCGATGTCGAAGGTGACATCGATCTGCGGTTCACCCCGCCGGGCAGGCCTGATGTCGGTGAGCTGGAACCGGCCGAGCACTCGGTTGTCGGCGGCGAGCTCACGCTCGCCCTGCAGCACCACGACGTCCACGGCCGGCTGGTTGTCGGTCGCGGTGGTGAACGTCTCGCTGCGCCGGACGGGGATCGTCGTGTTGCGCTCGATGACCTTGGTCATCACCCCGCCCTGCGTCTCCACACCCAGCGACAGCGGGGTGACGTCGAGCAGCAGCACATCGGACACGTCGCCCTTGAGCACCCCGGCCTGGATCCCCGCACCGATGGCGACGACCTCGTCCGGGTTCACGGTCATGTTCGGGTCCTTGCCACCGGTGAGCCGGCGCACCAGGTTCTGCACGGCCGGGACCCGGGTGGAACCACCGACGAGGATGACCTCGTCGATGTCATCGGCGCCGACCTTCGCATCGGACATCGCGCGCTGGACGGGCTCCATCGTGCGCTCGATGAGATCCGCCGTGAGCTGCTCGAACGTCGAGCGCATCAGCGTGGTCGTCAGGTGTTTGGGCCCGCTCGCGTCCGCCGTGATGAACGGCAGGCTGACCTGTGTCTGCGTGACCGAGCTCAGCTCGATCTTCGCCTTCTCGGCGGCCTCGTAGAGACGCTGCAACGCCTGCGGGTCCTTCCGCAGGTCGATGCCGTTGTCCTTCTGGAAGGCCTCGGCGAGGTGGTCGACGATCCGCCGGTCGAAGTCGTCACCGCCGAGGTGGGTGTCTCCTGCGGTGGCGCGCACCTCCACCACGCCGTCGCCCACGTCGAGAACGCTGACGTCGAAGGTGCCGCCGCCGAAGTCGTAGACCAGCACCGTCTCGTGCCCGCGTTTGTCCAGCCCGTACGCCAGTGCGGCCGCGGTCGGCTCGTTGATGATCCGCAGCACCTCGAGGCCGGCGATCTTTCCCGCGTCCCGGGTGGCGGTGCGCTGCGCGTCGTTGAAATAGGCCGGCACGGTGATCACAGCCTCTGTGACCCGCTCCCCGAGGTGGCGACCCGCGTCGTCGGCCAGTTTGCGCAGGATCAGCGCCGAGATCTCCTCCGGGGCGTACAGCTTGTCCCGGACCTTGACCCGCGCCAGTCCGTTCGCGTCGGGCACGACGTCGTAGGTGACCTGGTTCGCTTCCTCCTCGACCTCCTCGAAGCGACGCCCGATGAATCGCTTGACCGAGTAGACCGTGCCCCCGGGGTTCAGGATCGCCTGCCGGCGGGCCAGCTGCCCCACGAGCCGTTCACCGTTCTCGGTGAAGGCCACCACGGAGGGCGTCGTCCGGGCGCCTTCGGCGTTCGGGACGACCGCGGCCTCGCCTCCCTCCCAGGCCGCGATGACGGAGTTGGTCGTGCCCAGGTCGATTCCAACGGCTCGCGCCATGTCAGGCCCCCGCCTCGTTCAGAAGTCGCGCTGCCTCGTCGGCGACCTCGTCGTCGACGACCACCTCGTAGCGTTTCGGGCTCATGATCGTCACCGATGCGAAGTCGCGACGTCCCCGCTGCATCGCGTAGATGATCAGGTCGATGATCGCCCCGATCACGGCGCCGATCACGAGGCCGTAGAGGGCGAGCAGCAGACCGGTGATCAGCGGATTGACCCAATCGAAGATCCCGAAGATCCACCCGATCAACGCACCGGGTACGGCACCGCTGAGTGCTCCACGCCAGGCCGCAAGGGGGTAGGTCATCCGGCCCGTGACCTGCTCGACGGTCTGCATGTCCTGACCGATGATCGCCACGCGCTCGACCGGGAAGTCCAGGTCGGCAAGCCGATCGACGGCCCGTTCGGCCTGCTCGTAGTCGTTGTAGGCAGCGACGGTCCGCCGCGCCCACTGACTCGCGCTTTCCGGGCTTCCGGGCGACCACGGCCGCCCGGAAATGCGCCCACGCGTGCCGGCGGCAGCGCTCGCGACCTGTCGCGGCTGTTCGGCGGTCATGATCGGCTCCGGGTCACTCGGCGGACGCCCGGCTGCTCGCCGATGCGCGCGCGGTTGTGGAACCGGTCCCGCTCCCGGTCGTGTTGCCGGAGCCGAGCGCGACCCGGCGTGGCTTGCTCGCCTCGCTGACGGGGATCGTCAGCTCCAGAACGCCGTCGCGGGTGTCGGCGGACAGGCGGTCCGGGTCGAGGTTGTCCCCGAGGAACAGCTGGCGGCTGAACTCGCCGTAGGCCCGCTCGTCGATGAGCACCTCGTCGCCTTCCTGGTGCGCGGGCGCGCGACGCGCGCGCACGCTCACGACATTGCGCTCGACGGTCAGGTCGATGTCGTTGGGGTCGACGCCGGGCAGGTCGATGAAGACCTTGAACTCGTCACCCCGCCGCAGCGCCTCCATCGGCATGGTGCGGATGGCACGGGTCCCGGCCGAGAGAGTCTGTTCGGCAAGCCGGTCGAGTTCGCGGAAGGGGTCGAATCGCATGAGGGTCACGAGTGCCTCCAACTGGCTCGGGTCAGTGAGCTCCGCCCACGGTTGCCGCATGCGCACGCCGCCGCGTCGGTCCGCGGGATGCAACCGCGCCGGTGGGCTTCACCACGCCAGGCCGGTCTACGCTCCGTGACCTGCGACGACTCGCCGTGCGGAAGCGGGCCATGCGTTGCCGACTGTCTCCAGCTGAGCGCTCAAGCAACGCCTCGGGAGGCGTCGGCGAAGCCGCGTCCGCAGGGCCTCCTGGGCCGTTCCACGTGGTGCCGATCAAGGTATCGCTTGCGTAGCGTCGTCGTCCGCCAGCGGCTGCCACGAGCCCTCGCGCCAAGTACCCTCGAGTTGGGAGATGCAGAGATGGATGATGCTCAACGGGTCGGTGCGGTTCGTGGGCAGCTTTCGCGCCTGTGCAACCTGATCTCGCTGTCGATGGTGATGTCCGACGGACACGACGAGCGGCAGATCGTCTCGCTCGCCGTGTCCTCGATCAGCTCGCTGACATCCTGCCGCCCCGTCGCCAGCCTCCTGATCAGCACAGGGAGCGTTCTTTGCGCCCCGGATGGCAGTGCGCTCGACTGGCCGGAGCTCAGTACCCGCCTCAAGGAGTTGGACGGCGCCGACGGCTCGGTCACCGGGACCCGGTCGCCGTGGGCCCGGGCCTACGCCCTGCGCGCCGTCGGCGGTCATGCGGGTTATCTCGTCGTCGGCGCCGATACCGCCCCGTCGGAGGACGAGCTCTTCCTGCTGCAGGTGCTCGCGCAGCAGACGGGACGGGCCCTCACGACAGCTGCTCTGCACCAGCGAGACGGGGAGACCGCCCGGGAGCTGCGCACCCTGAACGTCAAGCTCGCGGAGGCCAACGAGCGACTCGCCGCGAGCGTCAACGATCTGGAACGCCGCAGGGAGATCCACGAGAAGCTGACCGCCGTCGCCGCATCGGGGGCCGGCGAGGCGGGAATCAGCGAGATCCTGCATCAGCTCACCGGATTGCCGGTCGCGGTGGAAGACCGGTTCGGCAACCTGCTTGCCTGGGCGGGCCCGAATCGCCCGGACCCGTACCCGCGACCGTCGGCCCGGCGGCGTGCCGAGGTCCTCGCCGACGCCCGCCGCAGCCCGCGGCCGATCCGCGACCGCGACCGGGTGATCGCGGTGGCCCAGCCGCACAACGAAGTGCTCGGCGTGCTCGCACTCGTCGATCCGAGGCGACGAGCAGCTGAGCACGACATGTTCGCGCTCGAGCAGGGCGCCGTGGTGCTGACGATGGAGCTGGCACACCAGCGCAGCCTGGCCGAGACCGAGTTGAGGCTGCGCCGGGATCTGGTGGACGACCTCCTCACCGGCACTGACGACCGGAGCGCGGTGGCCAGGTCCCAGGCCCTTGGCCACGACCTGCAGGCACCGCACCAGGTCGTGGTCGTGCGCTGGCCCGGCGTGAAGAGTGACGATGTGCTGGTCCGTGCGATCGGGAACGCTGTGAACCGCGTCCGCACGTTCCGCGCTCTGCTCACGAGACGGCCTGACGGGGTCGTGCTCGTCGCTACGCGAGAGGGTCAGGACGACCGGCGACGGTGGGACGAGCTGCACCGCGCTCTGACGACGAGCCTGCGATCGGGATCTGGTGCGATCGGCGTGGGTGGGGTGTGCGACACCGTCTCCGAATTCCCGCGGTCCTACGCCGAGGCGATGCGAGCGGTGCGCGTCCGGCTGGGATCGTCGTCCCCGTCCGGGGTCACGGCGTACGAGGATCTCGGCATCTACCGGTTGCTCTCGGGGGGGCAAGACGACCACGATGTGAAGGAGTTCGTCCGGGAATGGCTCGGGTCGCTGATCGACTACGACGGGACGAGCCGGTCTGACCTGGTCAGAACGCTGTGGCAGTACTTCGAGTGCGGTGGGAACTACGACTCCACCGCCCGCGCGCTGCACATCCACCGCAGCACCCTCCGCTACCGGCTGCGGCGCATCCGCGAACTCAGCGGCCACGACCTGGGCTCGGTGGACAGCAGGCTGAACCTGCACATCGCCACCCGGGCCTGGCAGATCCTGCACGGCGCGCTGTGACGGCGGGGGGTTGCCCCCCGCAGGGCAGAAGTTGCGGCGCCATATTGCCTGGCCCGCCCGCCGTGCGTTCACTGGCCCACCCCACACCGCGGCACACCCGAACCGCTGAGGAAAAATCATGCTTCAAGAACTCGACTCCGCTGTCGTGGCCCGTCGGCCGGGCGAGCACGTCTGCGTGCTCTACCGCAGCGATGACGAGCGCGACCGGCTGATGGCGGCCTACCTGCGCGACGGCCTGCAGATCGGGCACACCTGCCTGTGCGTCGCCGGCGCACCCGAGAGCGCGGCGGTCCTGTCCGCTCTCCGGGGCTCCGATGTGAGCAGGCTGGACGTCAACCGCCGGCCGCACAGGTTTCGGAGCGAAGCCCCCACGCCGCCGACGACGAGACTCATCGCGGACTGGTCCCGCGCCACGTTCGAGCGGGAGGACGCCACGTCCGCCCGCGTGGTCGCCGACGTGAGCTGGGTGTTGCCGGACCAGGGCGATGACATCACCCGGTACGAGGCGAATGCGACGACCTTGGCGACATCCTATGCGCAGAGCTGCGTCTGCTTGTACGACCTGAACCGGGTCGACTACGTCATCTACGAATTGATCAGCATGCATGCGAAGGTGCGGGTCGGCGGCGTGATGTTGGAGAACCCGTACACCTCGGAAGCGGACAGCTCGATGGATCCCGGGTCATGGCTGTGAAGCACCGGCAGAACCGGTGACCAACAACCGCTCCAGCCCAGTGATCTTCAGCTGCCGCACGAGATCCATGCGGCTGCTTCCGGCGAGCGCCAGCTCGACGCCCCGTTCACGACACACGTTCTTCGCCCGGGTGAGGAGCGCAAGCCCCGTCGATCCCAGGACAGCGACCCGGGACAGGTCCACGATCAGCCGAATCGGGCGGTGCGCCAGCTGCTCGTGGATCACCGCCTCGAGGTCCCCTCCGGTGAAGCTGTCGATCTCGCCGGCCACGTGGACCGTCGTCACCGCATCCCTCCGCCGGACGGCCACAGCGAATGCGTACTCGTCTTCCGGCAACCAGGTGCGGCTCGTCTTGTTCACCATTCGTCCTCGACTCGGTCCATCGGTTCGGATCTGGTCACGGCAGCACGGCCACGATGTCGTCGGGCAAGCTCGCGCGGACGTCGTCCCACTCACCGTCTGAGATGTGGCGGCGCAGCGCCTCGAGGGTCGTGCCGACGAGGCGTTCGGGTCCACCGGGGATCTCGAAGGGGAACTCGTCGCGGATCCGCCGCAGGAACTCGTCCCGGTGCATTTTGATCGGGACCTTCGACGGATCCCACCCCTCGAAGTAGATGCCTCGGACCAGCAGCGGGAGCTGCGCGGACAGCTGAGCCGCTTCCTCGACCGCCAGCCGGTCGCGAAGGGCGTGCAGGACGACGCGCAGCGCGGCGTAGGACTGGTTGCGGCGCTCCTTCGGCCACCCGTAGGACCGCTCGATCTGCTTGAGGATCCCGTTGGTCTTCTCCAGTGTCGAGTCGAACGCCGGGTATCCGGTGAGGCTCATGTCGGTGCACCTACTCCCCCTGCTGTGGACGGCATCCGACGACCACGGTGACGGGTCCGCCGTCCGCGGGCCTGCGCCTACCAGGTGATGGTTCGCGGCGGCGTTCGCCCCGTCGGGGCATCAGCCGGACTGCGCCAGGGGGCTGAACGGCACGTCGCCGGCCTGCATCGCCGGGTCGGTGCTCGTGCGCGACGTCGGCTCGCAGAATCCGCGTTGTCCCATTGCCCGAGTTGGAGGTGGCACGTGGCGGACGTGGCTCGCTCCCTTCGGACCGACATCCCGGCCCGGCTCGACCGGCTGCCGTGGTCGCGATTCCACTGGCGGATCGTGATCGGCCTGGGGACCGTGTGGATCCTCGACGGCCTCGAGGTCACGATCGTCGGCGCAATTGCGTCGCGCATGATCGAGCCGGGCAGCGGCATCACGCTGACCGCCGCCGACATCGGAACGGGGGCGGCGCTCTACGTCGCAGGGGCGTGTACCGGAGCGCTGTTCTTCGGACAGCTCACCGATCGGTGGGGGCGCAAGAAGCTCTTCATGATCACCCTTGCCGTCTACCTGGTGGCGACCGTCGCGACGGCCTTCGCCTTCGCGCCCTGGTACTTCTTCCTGTTCCGGTTCTTCACCGGGTTCGGCATCGGCGGGGAGTACTCGGCGATCAACTCAGCGATCGACGAGCTGATCCCGGCCCGGAACCGCGGGCAGGTGGACCTCGCCATCAACGGAAGCTACTGGGTCGGGTCCGGACTCGGTTCCCTCGTCGCGCTGCTGTTGCTCGACGAGACGTTGTTCGCACCGAGCCTCGGCTGGCGGATCGCCTTCGGCCTCGGCTTCATCATCGGCCTGGGCATCCTGATCGTGCGCAGGCACGTCCCGGAGAGCCCTCGATGGTTGTTGATTCACGGGCGGGGGCGCGAAGCCGAGCGCATGGTCGAGGGGATCGAGCAGGAGGTACGAGCGGAAGCGGGCACCGAACTGCCGCCGCCCTCCTACGAGATCGCCGTCCGAGTGCGGCAGAACATCCGCTACCGGGACCTCGTTCGCGTCGCCTTCCGCCGCTACCCCAACCGAGCGATCCTGGGTCTGGCGCTGTTCATCGGGCAGGCTTTCCTCTACAACGCGGTCGTGTTCGACCTGGGGACGCTGCTGAGCGGGGTCTTCGGGGTCAGCTCGTCGGCGGTGCCCACGTACATGGTCCTCTTCGCCGCGAGCAACTTCCTCGGTCCGCTGCTGCTGGGCCGCCTCTTCGACACGGTCGGCCGGATTCCGATGATCGCGGGGACCTACCTGGGTTCGGCCGTGCTGGTCGCCGTGCTCGGGGTCTTGCTGGGCGACGGGGCCCTCACGACGACGTCGTTCATGGTGCTGCTTCTCGCATCGTTCTTCCTCGCATCGGCCGGCGCCAGCTCCGCCTACCTCACCGTCAGCGAGGTGTTCCCGCTGGAGATCCGCGGACTCGCGATCGCGCTGTTCTACGCGACCGGCACGGCAGCGGGTGGTATCGCGGGACCGCTGCTGTTCGGCAACTTCATCCACAGCGGCGACCTGCGACTCATCGCACTGGGATTCTTCATCGGCGCCGGCGCCATGGCCATCGGCGGGCTGGCAGAGCTGGTGCTCGGGGTGCGCGCCGAGGGCAAGTCGCTGGAGAACATCGCCACCCCGCTCACAGCCGAGGAGGCCGACGCCGAGCCGCCGGAGCAGACCTCCGTGCGGGCGGCCCGGGAACCGGTTCACACCACCGAGGAGGAACGGCGGGCGGCCCGCGAGGGCAACGTCCGGGTCGCGCGGCGCTCAGGCGAACGGGCCGCGCGCGAACGGCGCGGTCTGCGGGCGCTCCGCCCTGGCCCGGGGTCGGCGTTCTACTCGCCGGGTCAGATCGGCACCGCGGGCACGACGAGCCGCTGGGCCGCCGCGTCGGACGAAGCCATGGATCGGGAGATCGCCGAGATCGAGCGGGCGGTCGAGGACGACGGCCCCACCGGACGGCGAGCGCTCGCGAGGTCCACAGGCAGCCGTCGCTGGGGTCCTGGCCGCTTCCGTCGCGCACTGCGGCAGGCCCTGAACGAGGGGCGCATCCTGCGGTTGTCCCGCGACAGCTACGGCGCAGGGCGAGGACGAGGTCGCGACGATGCCCGGCCGTCCGGCTCCGCACGCTGATCCTGCAGCCTCATCCGCCCCGCTCAGCGGGCCTGATGACGAAGGCACCGGCTCGCTCGTTGTCGGCGGCACCGGCACGAGCGGACCACGGACGGGCGGCCGGTGCTCCGGGGAAGGCATCGGGGTGCTCCTCCCGCAGGAAGGTGATCAGCCGCTCCCGGATCTCGCAACGGAGGTCCCACGAGCTGGGCGCGTCGGCGGCCGACGCGAGCGTCCGCACCACCATCGACCACGGCGTCGAATCGATGACCTGCAGCACCCAATCGCGCCCGTCCCACAGCGGCGACTGCTCGATGATGCGCCGTGCCTCGGCGCGCAGCTCCGGCACCGGAGCGCGAGGGTCGAGGTGCAGGACAACAGATCCGAGGATCCGGGACTCGGTGCGCGTCCAGTTCTGGAACGGCGTCGTGATGAAGTACGTGGTCGGGAGCATCAACCTGCGCTCGTCCCACAGCCGGATGACGACATGGGTCAGGGTGAGCTCCTCCACCCATCCCCACTCGCCCTCGACGACCACGGCGTCGTCGACCCGGAGTCGGTTGGACATGGCCAATTCGATCCCCGCCGCGACATTGCGCAAAGTCGTCTGGGAGGCGAGCCCCGCGATCGCGCCGGCCACACCGGCGGAGGCGAGCACCGAGGTACCGAGCGCCCGCAGCGACGGAACCGTCATCAGCGCAGTTCCCATCGCCAGTATGGTCACGGTGACCGCCGTCAGACGGCGGAGCATATCGATCTGCGTCCGGGCCCGGCGCCGCCGTGGGCCGGCGGCCACGTGGCCCCCCAGCCATTGGAACGCGACGTCCTCGAGGACGTAGACGAGTCGCACGACCAGCCAGGCGGCAGCAGCGATGAGGGCGAGAAGCACCGCATGCCGGAGGGCCGCGGAGACGGGCCCGGTGTCCGGTATCGCCGTGTGCACTGCCGACACGAGCAGTACCAGGACCAGCGGGCGATGGCAGCGGCGGTGCAGCAGACCGAGCAGTCGGTTGTTCGTGCGCCTCGCGATCCGGCCGATCACGAGCCCGGTGAGCCATCCGACGAGAAGCGCTCCAGCCGACCACGCGACGACGCCGAGGAGCAGGCGCAGTGTCGGATCTTCCAGCATCACCGCGCCTTCCCGTAGGCCCTCGAACTCACGGTGACGCTCCCAGTCGCCGGCCGGACGTCGCATGCCTCCGTGGGTTCAATGTCCTCGAACGGCGCTCGCCCTCCGAGGCCCATGCGCCTGGCGCGCCAGGAGCCGCACGATCCCTTCGAGTGACGCCAGGTGTCTGCCACCACCCCGCCGGCTCGAGAGGTGTCTCGATGGACATGAAGCGATCGTTCCTGGACGACCCGGCGACGGACCCGTTGGTCCTGGGAACCCGGGCGGTCCGCACGATGCTCGTCCTGCGAGCCGTACTGGCGGTTGCGTTCGGGCTCGTCGCGTTGTTCTTGCCCGATCTGACGCTCCTGGCGCTGGCCATCGCCTTCGGCGTGTACGCGATCATCGACGGCGTGGCGACGGTGATCGACGCGTTCCGCCGCCGGCGGCGGACCCGCTGGTGGCTGGGTCTGCTCGGCGGACTCGCCGGCGTCGCGGCGGGGGTCATCGCACTGATCTGGCCGGGGATCACCGCGGTCGCCCTCGCCATCGTCGTCGGGATCTGGGCGGTGGTGACAGGGCTGGCTGAACTCGCCACAGCGTTTCGGCTGCGACGTGCCCGTGGCCGGATCTGGCTGCTCGCGCTGGCCGGTGCTCTGTCGGTGGCCGCCGGAGCCGTCATCCTGGTCTGGCCGGAAGCGGGCGCGATCGGGCTGGCGGTGCTGATCGGGGTGTTCGCGCTGGTCTACGGTGCGACGCTCGGGGCTCTCGCCGTCACGCTGCGGCCGTTGACGCGATGACCGGTCATCCGGTGCGCTGAAGGGCTTCCAGCATGCCGTGCAGGTGGGCGACCGCCAGTTCGATGTCGTAGTACCGCCGCTGCCCGGCGCGGGACTCCGCGGCGAGCAGCCCACACCGGTGCAGCACCTCGAAGTCCCCGTACGGGAATTTGTAGCGGCTCTTCTTGTCCTCGCCCTGTTCCTCGTCGATCCCGAGGTGCCATCGGGCGTACTCGGCGATCCCGTGTCGTTCGATGAACTCGTTCTCGCGCCGCGTGGAGGGCTGATGCTCACTCCACGCGTCACGATCGTCGATCACGTATCTCCCCGCCACGATCAGACCCCGTGCGTGATCGTGAGCCCTCTGGTTCAGTACGACCGCCATCGGTTCAGGTCGCCCAGGGATCGACGGTGATCTGGTTGTCGACGTCGACCACTCCGGGCGCGGACCAGGCGACGCGTTCCGCCTCGTCCTTCTCCGCCCAGCTGCGCACCGTTCCCCGCAGGATCGCCTTGTCTCCCCGGACCTCCACGCTGATCCGCTCGGCGTCCGTCTCGGCGTTCCGGACCAGGGCGTCCTGGATCTGCTTGCTCAGTCGCTCGGGCGAGGGACTCACGGGAGGCCGGACGCGAATGGTGTTGATGACGCCGCGAACGCCGGACAATCGACGCACGGCCCGCTCGGCGGCGCGCCGCTGGTATTCCCACGACACCTCGCCACGCAGCGTGACGTACCCGCGGGAGACGCTGACCTCGATGCGTTCCGCGGGGACCATCGCCTGCCAGGCCAGAGCACGGCTCGCCTCCGCCGCGATGTCGGCATCGGTCCGCTCCGCGGAGCTGGGCAGGCGGACCTCGATGTCGTTCGCGACCGCCTTCACGCCGCGCACCCGGTGCGCGGCGCGCTCCGCCGCCGTCTTCTTCGCGTACGACTCCACCCAGCCCGTCAGAGTGACGACACCGTCCTTCACGACGACGCCGACCTCGTTCGGACGGACCTTCGCATCCCAATCCAGCTCGGCGAGCACTTCCCGCTGAATCTGCTCGTCCTGGGAGGTCATCGTGCTGGTCATGAATGCTCCTTCCACTGCGTCGTGGTGCTTCACGCTGCCGAACGCGCGGCATCGGCACCTCCCCCCCGCAGAGCCGGGTTGGCGGCGCGGAGTTGGCCCTCCGGGCCGAACCTCGTCCCCCACGGCGAGGGCTACGAGTCCGGCAACCGCCACCCGCGCTCGCCCGGGAGCTGCAGGGCTTCCCTCGGCCCCCACGACCCCCGCGGGTAGTGCTGCAGTGGTGGCGGTTCGTCCAGCAGCGGATCGAACAGCTGCCACAGGAGCTCCACCTGCTCGGTGCTGATGAACAACGTCGGATCGCCACGCATCACGTCGAGGAGCAGGCGTTCGTAGGCCTCGAGCGGCTCCGCCTCCGGGAACGCCTCGAGGAGGGCGAGCCGCATCCGGCCGCGCCCGAGCTCGAACGTCGGGCCGGGTACCTTGGCACGGACGTCGGCGAAGATCTTCGGGTCGTCGGTGAGCTCGAGCACCAGTTCGTTGCAGGTGTCGTCGACGTCGCCCGGGAAGACCTTGAGCGGAGGCTCCCGGAAGCCGATCGTGATCGTACGGCGCGCCGCGGCGAGGGCCTTGCCCGTCCGCAGGTAGAAGGGCACGCCGATCCAGCACCAGTCGTCGACGTAGACCTCCATCGCCACGAACGTCTCCACACCGGAGGACTCGTCGACGCCGGCTTCCTCGCGGTATCCCTCGTACTGACCGAAGACGACCCGCTTCGGATCCGGTGGGCGGAGCGCACGGAAGATCTTGACCATCTCGTGCCGCAGTGACCAGGCATCGAGCCGCGACGGCGGCGCCAGCGCCACGAAGCCGAGCAGCTGGAAGAGGTGCGTCGAGATCATGTCCCGGAACGTCCCGGTCGACTCCATGAAATCGGCCCGGCCCTGGATGTCGATCTCCTCCGGAACATCGATCTGCACGTAGCAGATGTGCTGCTGGTTCCACACCGGCTGGAACAGCCCGTTGGCGAACCGCAACGCCAGGATGTTCTGCACGGCCTCCTTGCCGAGGAAATGGTCGATCCGGTAGATCCGCTCCTCGTCGAAGAACTCCCGGAGCGTCGCGTTGAGCCGGCGCGCGGACTCCAGGTCCGTGCCGAATGGCTTCTCGAGGACGATTTTCGCCGAGTCGGTGATGTCGAACTTGCCGAGCATTCGAACGACGGACTCGGTCGCCGACGGGGGTATCGCCAGATAGTAGACGCAGTGGACGTCGCCACCCAGCTCCTTTGTAGCATCCGATATGGCACTTTCCAGATCTGCGCCATCGTCGTCGGACGTCGGCACGAAGCTGATCCTCTCCGCGAACCGGCGCCACCCGGCTTCATCGATCGCACCGCGGTAGACCTCCACGGCCGAATGGACCATCGTCAGGAAAACGTCCCGGTTCTCCGGCGCGGCGCGGGCGGAACAGACCAGGTGGAACTTCTCGGGCAGCAGGTCGAGCAGCCACAGGCGAAACAACGCGGGGAACAGCTTGCGCCGAGCCAGGTCGCCGGTCGCACCCAGCACGACGAGAACATGCGGCGCCGGCAGACCTTCCTGGCCCGGACCGGTGGACACGTGGATCTCCTCCTCGGAACGGCAGGACATCGGAACGGCAGGACACCGCGGATCGGCGGGCCAACCATCGGCGGCCGCTGCACGGCGCTTCTTCAGCCCGCGCGGTCGAACCAGGCAGTGGTGTCTCGGCCCGGCAGTGCCATCCGGCAGCACCAGCGGCCGGCGTCGTTTCGCGCCGCGGAGGAGGGGTTTCCGGGTATCACGACGCGCCGCGGAGAGGGAGGCCCCATGCGACCGCAGGACATGCAGACTTTCGAGGAGGCCCGGAGCCTGGCCTACGGCCTGCTCGGCGATCTGCGGGACCTTCTGGGCGCCGGCTTCGTGCCGGGAACGGTTCCCACCGGCTTGGCCGCCGCGGCGCTCGCCGAGGCGCTGCGACACATCGACGCCGCCGAGGACGCGTTGGACCGTGCCGGGCTCGGCTGAACGGGCATGGCTGTCCCGCCGGGTCAACGTCGAAAGGCCATCCTGATGCCGCCGGCACCGTGCGGCGGGACACCGTTGAGGCCGACCATCGTCGCGTCCACCGACCGATCCCCCTCGCGGAGGCAACACCCGTGACATCGACCGCCCGACCCCAAAACCCCTTCGCCGAGACCGAGGAGGTGGCCGCCGCGATCGAACGGGAGCGGCTCCTGCTGGTCCGGTGCGTCGAGACCGCCTACGAGTCGCTGCGCGTGATGCCGGGCGTGGACACCTCGGCGCGGACACTGGTGTGGTTCGCAGGCCGCCTGCTCCTCGCTCACGAGCGCGCGACGAAACGGGACTCCGACTGAGCCGCGAGAGCGAGCCCCGGGCCCCGAGCGCGGCGGCAGCCGCGTCCACCCGGTGACGCGACCCGTCCGGGTGGGTGAAGCTGGATTCGTCCCTTACCGCCGTTCCCGGTCGCGCAACGTACCCGCTGGGTGGATGCCGAAACTCGCCCGGTAGGCGGCAGCGAACCGGCTGAGGCTGGTGAAGCCCCACCGGTGGGCGATCCGCGCGACGGTGGTGTCGCCGGGCCCGGCCCGGCGCAAGTCGTCGTGGACCCGTGCGAGGCGGACCTCTCGCAGAAAGCGCATGGGCGAGATGCCCATGTGCTGGCGGAACCCCTGCTGCAAGGTCCGTGGGCTGACGTGGGCGATCTCAGCGATGTCCCGTGTGGTGAAGCGGTGTTCCGGGTGTTCCTCGATGGCCTCGACCGCGCGGCGGAGCGAGGCGGGCAGGCTCATCGCGAACGGGCGCTCGGCGGGACGGGGTGCGGAGGTTCGGTGAGCGGTCGCTCGTCGGTCGGCCGAGCGTGGAGCAGCGAGCGCTGAGGGCACGTACAGGCCTCGGCGGGCGGCCCTGAGCATGGCCAGCGTGCGGGTCGAGGCTTCGAGCTTGACGCGGATGTCCTCGATGTGGCCGGCCATCGCGCATTCGGACAGGCCCAGCGTCGCGGCGATGTGGCGGTAGGAGCTGCCCTCGACGAGCCTACCGAGGATCTCCAGCTCCCGGTCGGTCAGTGCTCGCATGTCGCCGGGGGCGGAGAGCAGGACCGCCGCCGCCAGGTGGGTCGCCGACTGGGACGCACACGCCAGCACGGTGACCCGCGCGTGGCGCTCGAGCGATTGCTGCTGGCGGTAGGGGCACAGGAAGGAGGCGTAGGTGGATCCATCGGCCATGTGCTGCGCCGCGGCCGCCAGCACTGGCGAACCTGCCACGAGCAGCGGATCTCCCCCGACCCCCGGCAACGGCAGTACGGCCCCGCTCTGTGCGAGCACAACCCCGGCGCGGGCGTCGGTCACGACGCGCGCCGCGGCCGTGATGGAGCGCAGCGGGTCGACCGCGTGCGCGATCGCAGGGGCAAGGGTGGTGATCATGTCGCGGGCGGCTTCGGTGGGATGCGCATCGGTATCGGTGTTGAGACCGAGGACCCCCAGGTGACGGCCGTCCGGGGCGAACAGGCCGACCACGAGTCCACCGCAGAACCCGGTCGGCGCCAGGAACTGCGTCCAGCTGTACACCTCTTGCAGAGGAACCGAGAGGTCACTGATGCGGGTCGCCCCGCGCAGCCGGAACAGGCCGAGCTGTTCGATCTCCTCGACCCCGGCCGGTCCGCTCATGTACGCGATGTGGTCGGCGCCGAATCCGTGGGCGACAACGGGTGGCTGCGTGCGGCGTTCCGGGTCGAGCAAGGAGATCCAGGCGCCCTGGAACGGCACCAGCCGGCCCAAGGGGTCCAGGAGCGCCTGTGCGCGCTCAGGGATGCTCAACGGGGCCTCGGCGATGGCCGCGATGTCGGCCGCCACCCGTTGGCTGCCCGAGGGCCGTTCGACTGTCATCCGCACCCCATTCCTTCCGTCTCAGTCACCCCCGGGTATCCCGCCTTGCTCTCGCTGCCGCCGGGTCACCCCGGCGGGTACGCGGGTGGGTGGGGACGGCAGATCGCGGATGCATTCCCGACGTCCAGCGCAGTCGATGCCGAGCAGCTCGAGTTCCTCGAGCGGCCTCAGCCCGCTGATCGATACTGCTCGGGGCTCGGCGATACCGGCCAACTCGACCGTGCACGCCGGCCCACTCGTCGAAATCTCCACCATCACGCGACCTCGGTCCCAGCGCTCCGCTCGCCGGGGGTCGAGGGACCACGGCACACGGCAGCCTACGACCGGTCAACCGGCCGCCGGGAGGGTCGAGGTCGGTCATGTCGCTCCACCCGTCCAGCTCCCCGCGCAGCGTCCGTGCCGCCCCGACATCGCCTGGATTCTCCTGAGGACGCCGTCGCGAGGCAGGTGCTGATCGGAGTTCGACCGTCTCACCGCAACGTCGCGTCCACCCAGTCGCGCAGCTCATCGGAGGGTGCGACGCCGTAGCGGCGGGCCAGCACCTCCCCGTCGCGCAGCACGAGTAGCGTCGGCACGGCACGGACCCCGAGCCGCCGGGTCTCCTCCGGTGCGGCGACCACGTCCACCTCCACCAGCTTGAGCTCGCCCGGGCGGCGGAGGGCCAGACCTTCGACGACCGGCCGGGCCAGCCAGCTGAGCCCGCACCAGGGCGCCCACAGATTCACGAGCACCGGCAGCGTCGCCCGCTGCGCCACCGCGGCGAAGTCGTCGTCGCGGGCGGCGGCTATCCACGGCAGGACATGCCGGCAGTTCCCGCAGACCGGTACCCCCGTCCCGAGGGCGGGTACCCGGTTGCGCCGTCCGCACCGGGGGCAGCCGACGACGCCCGAGCGCGTCTCCGATTCGGTGACACCCGCACCCAGCCGCCGGAAGACCCGCTCCAACGCCGCCAGGCAGGGGTCCCATGACGCCTCGAGCCCGTCATCGAGCCCGTCCTCGATGACGAGACGCACGCGGGGCGGGGCGATCACAGAGGCTTCCCCCAGGTCAGACCGCCGGGTGCGGCGGCGGCCGGAAGCGGAGCGTCGCGGCGGTGACGTGCTCGCGCAGCGGCGTGTCCGCCGCGACGTGCTCGACGGATCCGCCCTCGTCGATGACGGCCTGCACGAGCTCGTCCACCACATCCGGGGTGCGGCGCAGTTCCCGGCGGCACACCGGGCACCGGTCCCCCTCGACGGCCAGGTAGCCGTCGTTGTCGCAGACCGTTCCCGGGAGCACGACCTCGTCCTGCACGAGGAGCTGGTTCACGGCGGCGGTGGCTCCGGCCCACAGGCACTCGGCCAGTCCGACGACCGCGAGCCCGCCCGAGGACCAGCGTTCGAGGGTCTCGGTCACGAGTCGCTGCTCCTCTGCCCGCTCGTAGCGCTCCACCACCTGCTCGGCGCGCCTGCGGATCCTCCCGAGGTCGTCCTCGCGGGGGTGGACGGAGAACGTCCCGGCCACGCGCTCGCGCACGGTTGCGGGCAGGTGGTCGAGGAACTCGGGGATCTCGTGGTCGTGACCACCGACGGCGATGATGTCGAACTCGTGGCGGCGGGCCTCCTCGTCCAGCCGCTCGGCCACGGCGCGGTAGTGCCGCTTCGCGAGCAGCTCGGCCTTGTTGTGGACGGTGTGCTCCCGCATGCCGGCCGCGTAGTCGGGCTTGCGCAGCGTCCGGTCCCGGAGCCGGCCGGCGCATTCGACCACCTCGTCCTGGTACAGCTCGAAGAACCGTGCGCGGCCGCGGTCGATGACCACGACGCGGCAGCGGTGGTACTCGTCGAGTACAGCCACGAGTGGCCGGACCCAGGCTGTCTCGTCGACCACGTACCGGTCACGCACGGATCGTGGCAGCTCGACGTCCTCGAACACGCCTCGACCCGAGCACGAGAAGAACGCCACGGCCTGCGGGTGAAGGCGCTCCTGCTGCACGGCTTCCTCGATGCGCTCGATGTCACCGCGCAACGACAGCCGGGAGTCACGCTCCATCGAGGAGTCCTTGGCGAGCAGCCGCACCTCGTGCAGCTGCTCGTCGACGCGGCTCGGGAAGGCCCGTCGATCCGCGGGGTCGAACCGGACGTACAGGCTCAGCACCGGCAGTCCGGCACCGCGCATCCGCAAGATCCGATCGACGGTCTCGACCTCCAACATCACGCCCTCCTCAGGCCGCGGGCAGCTCGCCGAGGTTGATCGTGAACGTGTGGGGCTCGGCGGCCGGTGGCCGCACGACCGTGAGCCGGACGACGTCGCCCGGCTTGCGCGCGGCGATCAGGGCCCGCAGGTCCTGAGCCGTGCGGACCTCCTCGCCGTCGACCTGGATGATCAGGTCCCCCACCTGCACCCCGGCCACGGCGGCTGGGCCGTCCGGATCGACAGCGGCCACACCGGCTCCGACCGGCTCCCCGCGGTCGTTCGTCACTGTGGCGACGGTGATCCCGAGCGCTGCCCGCCCGGAATCCACGACCCGCCCGTGCTCGATGATCTGCCGGGCGAGGGAGCTGACGATGTCCGCCGGAATCGCGAATCCCACCCCTGGGGCCGCGCCGCCGATCCCCGGGTTCACCGCCGCGAGGGTCGGCAGACCGACCACCTCGCTGTCGAGGTCGACAAGCGCCCCACCACTGTTGCCCGGGTTGATCGGGGCACTGGTCTGGATCACCTGGCGCAGCGCCGTCCCCGGGAATCCGATCTCTGCCTGGGGAGGCTCCGGCACCGTGCGTCCCAGCGCCGACACGATCCCCTGCGTCACACTGCTCTCCAACCCGAGCGGGCTGCCCATCGCCAGCACGAGGTCACCGACCCGCAGGTCCCGGGTGTCCCCGAAGCGTGCCGGCACCAGCCCGGTGGTGTCCGCGACGCGGATCACCGCCAGGTCTTCCACCGGGTAGGAGGCCACCAGCGTGGCCGGCCGGACCACGCTGCTGGCGGCCAGCCGCACCTCGAACTCCGTGCCGGTTCCCACGACATGGGCGTTGGTCACGATGTGGCCCTGGTCGTCGAACACCACCCCGGAGCCCACCCCTCCGTCATGGCTGATCTCCACGACCGAAGGCAACACGTCCTGGACGACCGACGCGAACTCCGCCTCCAGCGACTCGGCCACCCCTGGGACCGGGGGCGACGGCTCGTCCTCGGCTGCCGTGCACCCCGCCACCGCGACGACCAACACCGACAGAACCAGGAAAGCGTGGCGTACCGGCTGTGGCGCAACCTTCATCGCACGGCCTCGCTCTCCGATCCGGGCAGCCGGTTGGCACCCGTGGTCCTGCGACCGTTCCAGTGCTGTGGGTGCGCGTTGATCGGCCCGATGAGGCCGATGTCTCCGCACGCACTGGCCCTGACGGGCCCAGTTCGTGAGAACACGACCTGGTGCGCCTGCACCGGTTCCGAGAAGGATCGCGCCGAGGTGGAACCGTGACGAGAGGGCGTATCCGCGTGCGGATCCTCACCTCGCCAGGGCCATGCCGAGGACGCGGCCGCCCGGGAAGAGTTCGTCGCGTGACGATCGTCCGGCAGTCCCGGAACTTCGACGTCCTCGGCCTCGAGCTCGGCGGCGACGTCGCGGTGCCCGAGAGCCCGATCGGGGTGGTCGTCCTCGCGCGAGGCCCGGGCGGGAGGGATGACGACGAGCGGGACCTGCGCGTGTCGAACGAGCTCGGCAAGGTGCGTGTCGCGACCGTGAGGGTGAACCTGCTGACCACGGCGGAGCAGCGGATCGACGCCGCGACCGCCGAGCTGCGGTTCGACGCGAACCTCCTGGGCGTGCGCACGATCGCGATGATCGACCGGCTGGCGTCCGACGGTGCGACCGCCGGGCTTCCCGGCGGGCTCCTGGGTGCGCACTCCGCCGCGGCCGGATGCCTCATCGCGGCGGCGGCCCGGCCACAGTGGGTTCGCGCCGTGGTGTCGCCCAGCGGTCGGCCCGACCTCGCCGGCGAGTTCCTCCTCATCGCGCGAGCACCGACCCTGCTCGTGGTGGGCGAGTACGACACGGTGCTCCGAGAGCGGAACGAGGTCGCGGCAGATCGCATCGCCGGCCCGACCCGGGTCGCCCTTCTCGACGACGTGGGCCACCTGATCGACGAGCCGGGCGCGCAGGCTCTCCTCGCAGAGATGTGCCGGGACTGGTTCCGCGAGCTCCTGCGAGCGAGGACGGAAGCGTCCGCGCAGCCATGACCGGCAGCCGTGTGCGCTGCGTCATTCCCCCCGACGTGGGGCTCGGTACGCTGGTTATTGTTCGTACATGGACCGCTCCCCGAGTACTCCCCTGCTGCGCAGGACGTGCCCCTGGTGCGCCCGTGCCCGCGTCATCGCCTTCGGCGAGGAGGGCGTGGTCCGGGCGTTGGCCCGGCACCTCGAGACATGCACCGGCGAGGACGCCGGCGACGACGAATAGCCGCACAACCCTGCGCTGAGATCAACCGGAACTGCGGCCGGCCATCTCCATGAGGCGCCGCACACGGTCTGTCACCGGCGGATGGGTGGAGAACAACCGGGCGATGCCCGCACCGGGCCGGAACGGGTTGACGATCATGAGGTGGGACTGCGGCACCACGGCCGGCTCCGGCCGCATCGGCAGCGCCCGCGCTCCCCGCTCGAGCTTGCGCAGCGCCGACGCCAGCCCCACCGGGTCGCCGGTCAGCCGGGCGCCGGAGGCGTCGGCCTCGTACTCCCGGGTTCGGCTCACGGCCAGCTGCACGATCGCGGCGGCGATCGGTCCCAGAACGACGATCAGCAGCATCGCGATGGGGTTGTGGTCGCCGTCCTCGTCGGTGGCGACGGGGCCGGCGAACGCGGCCAGCTGGGCCAGGAAGGTGATCAAGCTCGCAAGGGCTCCGGCCACGCTCGCGACGAGGATGTCACGGTTGTAGACGTGGGCCAGCTCATGGCCCAGCACCGCGCGCAGCTCCCGCTCGTCGAGGATCCGCAACAGGCCGACCGTTGCGCACACCGCGGCATGGCGCGGGCTGCGTCCGGTGGCGAAGGCGTTGGGATTCTCGGTCGGGCTGACGTAGAGCCGCGGCATGGGCTCCCCCGCCCGAGCGGCCAGTTCCTGGACCACGCGGTGCATCAGCGGTGCCTCCGAGCGCGACACGGGGCGCGCGTGCATCGCGCGCAGCGCCACCTTGTCGGAGTTGAAGTAGGCATAGCCGTTCATGCCGAGCGCGACCAGCAGGGCGAGGACCAGGCCGGTCCTGCCGAAGAACGAGCCCACGAGCAGGACCAGCCCGCTCAACGTACCGAGCAGCAGCGCGGTCTTCAGCCCGTTGGCGTGCCTGCGCACGATCGACACCTCCGACCGGTCGGAGACCGGAGCGCCCGTAGGGCCCGCTCCCCCGAGGTGCTCACGCGAGCACGGCGTGGACGGCGCTGACGATCGCGCCCGGGCGTGCCGCGACGGGGACGCCGTTGGCGAAGACGCTGGGTGTGCCGGCGACACCGCGCGCGATCGCGCGCTCCGTGACGTAGCGGGGCCACGGTAGGTAACGGCCGGTGCGGATGGTCTCGGCGAAGGCCGGGTCGGTGATGCCGATCTCCCGGCCCAACTCGACGAGCTGGCCGTCCGACAGGCCCATGCCGCCCTCGGCCGGCTGGTTCTCGAAGAGCACACGGGTGTATTCGCGGAACCGACCGGCATCCGCCGCCGCACCCGACGCGGCCCCCGCGCGGGTGGAGTACGCGGCGGTGGAGACCGCGTCCAGGAGGTTCATCGGGTGGTAGATCAGGCGGATCGCACGGTTGGCGACCAACCTGTCCAGTAGCGGCCCGGTCATCAGCTCGAACTGCTTGCAGAACGGGCACTGGAAATCGATGTAGGCATCGACGTCGACCGCTCCGACCCCTATGACGACACCGTCCCCGGTCGGCGTCGTGCCGTGCGGGACCGGAACAGATGGGATGCCGGAGACGGGCTGCGTATCCATGCACGGATGCTGCCGAATCGATCGATCTCACCGCTTCCGTCCGGCAGCGCGAGAAGCGGTGCCCTGCATTCGACCTGCCGGGCCCGGGCAGGCTGCCCCGCTCCGGTGTCGAGGTCGGCGGTGTTCGCGGCCGACCCCACCAGGCGGGCCCGGCACGCCGATCTCGTCCTGCCAGACCGATGTCGCCGGCCGACCGTCCCCGGATCGTGGATGGGGCCGCGAAGCCGGCACCCACACCCCGATACACCTGGAGCTGTCCATGGCACGCCCACTCGAAGGCAGGAAGATCGCGATCCTGGCAACCGACGGCGTCGAGCGGGTGGAACTCGAGCAACCGCGCGGCGCGCTGTACGGCGCGGGCGCCCGCACCGAGTTGCTCTCGCTCCACCCCGGCGAGATCCAGGCACGCCAGTTCGACCTCGTATCAGCCGGCACACTGCCCGTGGACCGGCTGGTCACCGACGCCGCCGCGGACGACTACGACGCGCTGTTGCTGCCAGGTGGGACGGTGAACCCCGACACGATGCGCATCGACCCCGCCGCGGTCGCGTTCGTCCGTGAGTTCGTCACCACAGGCAGGTCGGTCGCGGCGATCTGCCACGGGCCGTGGATGCTGCTGGCGGCTGATGCCGTCCGCGGCCGCCGGATCGCCTCGTGGCCGAGCCTCCAGAACGACCTTCGCAACGCCGGCGCGGAATGGGTCGACGAGGAGGTCGTGGTCGACGGGCAGTTCACGACGAGCCGCTCGCCTGCCGACCTGCCGGCGTTCTGCGCAGCGATCATCGAACAGTTCGCCGCGGCGCACGTCGCCGGTGCGCCGTAGTGTCCGCGCGGAGCTGCCCCCCGCTCAGCCGACGCCCGGCCCGCGGTGCCCACGAGCCGGGCGAGGCGGGTGGAGCGCGTGGGACGGTGAGGCCATGACCGCGGCCGCACACGATGAGCGTCACGCCCTGCTGGAGGAGCTGGACCTGTTGCGGGCCCGTCGGCGCGAACTCGAGGAGAGCCTCGTCTCCGACGACCACCGGCCGCACGACTTCGGTGAGCTCGGTGAGACCACCGAGCTCCGCGACGAGATCGACTGGATCGATCGCCGCGTTCGTGACCTCGTGCACCACCTCTGGGAGGCGGGACGGCCCGACGGGGACACGTCGGAGCGAGCCGGCCTGTACAGCGTGGTCACGCTCCGGTTTCCGGACGGCACCTCCGAGACCCTGCAGGTCACCCGGTTTCCCGACGAGGACGTCCCGGTCGCAACACCCGAGAGCCCCCTCGGGCGCGCGCTGCTGGGTGCGCAGCCGGGCGACGAGATCACGTGGACGGCGCCGGACGGGCGGTGGCGGGCCCGGGTGGAACGGGTTCGTCGGCCCGTGTAGCCGCGTCCGTAGCCGCGTCGCACTCCAGATCCCACATGCGCCGGTACGGCCCGCGGGCGGCGAGAAGCGCTCGGTGCGTACCGCGCTCCACGACCCGCCCCGCGTCGAGCACGATGATCTCGTCCACGTCTCCGAGCGTCGCCAGCCGGTGCGTGACGATCAACGTGGTGCGCCCGGCCGAGGCGGTCAGGAGCTCGGCTGCGAGTGCGTCGGCGGCGGCGAGGTCGAGGTGCTCGGTCGGCTCGTCGAGCAGCAGCACGGGCCGGTCGGCGAGGAGCGCTCTGGCCAGCGCGATGCGCTGCCGCTCGCCGCCGGAGACGCGGGACCCGTGCTCGCCGACGCGCGTCGCGCAGCCCTCGGACAGGCCGTCCACCCAGTCGAGCAGACGGGCTCGCGCCATGGCGGCCCGCACTGCGTGCGGGCCTGCCGAGCGTCGGGCGAGCAGCACGTTCTCGCCGATGCTGGTGTCGAAGACGTGCACGTCCTGGGCGCACAGCCCGACCACGCGCCGCACGGCGTCCCCGGTGAGCGTCGTGACGTCGACGCCGTTGAGCGTGACCCGGCCCGCGGTCGGGTCCAGGAACCTCAGCAGCACCGCGACCAGGGTGCTCTTCCCGGAGCCGCTCGGCCCGACGACCGCGACCCGGCGGCCGGGCGTCAGCTCCAGGTCGAGCCCGTCGACAGCCGGGGTTCTGGCACCGGGCCAGTGCGCCTGCAGGCGTTCGACGCGCAGCGTGTAGGGCGGGCTGGGCAGCGTTGCGGGCATCGGCGGCTCGACCACGGGCGGTGAGCGGTCGAGAACGTCGACCACGCGCTCCGCGGAGCGAGCGACTCGCCGGAGGTCGTGAGGAGCCTGGGCGAGCACCGCCACGACCTCCGCCGTCGCAAGCGGCACGAGCGCGACGACGGCGAGGGCCACCCCGTCGAGGGAGCCGGCGCGAACCGCGAGGACGCCCTGCGCCAGCGCCAGCCACATCGCGGCCCCGGCGACGAGTGTGGTCGTGCCCGCGGCGAACCCGTTGGACGTCGCGGTGGCGGCCAGGGTGCGCCGGAGCCTCCGGTCGGTGTCGGTCACCCTCTCCAGCCGACGGCCCGCCGCACGGCAGGCCAGGAGATCGGGCGTCCCGCGCAACAGCTCCACGATCCCGTCGGACAACTCCCCGCGCAGCTGCGCAGCACGTTGCTCGGCCCGCCGGCCGCCGCGCGTCGCGAGCCGCGGCACCGTGACGGCGGTGAGCAGCAGCGCCACGACGAGCGCGACACCGGCGCCCGGGAGCAGCCACCACAGCAACGCGACAGCGCCCGTGCCGGCGACCGCTGCCGCGCAGTACGGGAGCGCCACGCGGAGGAACAGATCCTGCTGCGCGTCG
This sequence comes from Pseudonocardia zijingensis, assembly GCF_042657305.1. Classification (NCBI taxonomy): domain Bacteria; kingdom Bacillati; phylum Actinomycetota; class Actinomycetes; order Pseudonocardiales; family Pseudonocardiaceae; genus Pseudonocardia; species Pseudonocardia zijingensis. Next base: position 49,765 of record NZ_JBHSKO010000032.1, read on the forward strand.
ACATCGGCGACGAGGCGGGCCAGCAGATCCCCCGAGCGATACGCCGGCAGTCCGGCCGGTGCGACCCGCTCCAGCTGCCTCCACAACGCGACCCGCAGCTCCCGCAGGACCTGGAATGCGGCGTGGTGGGAGGCCAGGCGCTCGAGGTACCGTGAGCCGGCGCGGACGAGGCTGAGGGCGCGGACCGTCGCGACCGCCACCAGGAGGTACAGGACCGGCGGGTGCTGCGCGGCCCGCGAGATGAGCCAGGCCGACGTCGCCATCAGCCCGATGCCGGCGGCCACCGCCACCGCGCCGCACCCGGCCGCGAGCGCCAGGTGCCCGCCGGCGGGCCGGCACAACGCCGCGACCCGCCGCACGGCGCGGAGCCGACCTCCGTCGTCCCGCTCCGGCGAGCAGGTGTGCACCGCCCGGCAAGCCCCGCCCGCGTCGCCGCATCGCTCGGCCGTCGCGCGAGCCGGCAGGTACGCGTCACCCGCGCCCTGCTGCCGGCGCGGTTCCGGCACCCACTCGTCGCCTGCGGACCCGGGCTCCGCGTCCAGCCGGACGACGCGATCGGCCAGCGCGAGCAGCGCAGGGCGATGTGTGACGAGCAGGACCGTCCGTTCGGCACCCACGGCCCGGAGGCTGTCGACGACCGCCTGCTCGCCCGCGACGTCCAGCCCACTCGTCGGCTCGTCGAGGACGAGCAGCTGCGCGTCCGGCAGGAGGGTCCGGGCCAGGGCCACCCGCTGCCGCTGGCCGGCCGAGAGCCCGGACCCGCGCTCACCGAGCGGGGTGTCGATGCCGGCGGGAAGCGCGTGGACGAAGTCCGCGCCGGCAGCGCGGAGCGCCTGCCACACGGCGCGGTCGGGTGCCCAGGGTTCGGCGAGCCTGACGTTGTCGGCGATGGTTCCAGCGAACAGCTGTGGGCGCTGGGGCAGGTAGGCCACCTGCGCGCGCCACGCGTCGGCATCGAACGCGCCGAGGTCGACACCCCTCACGCTCACCCGGCCCCCGGTCGGCCTGACGAAGCCGACGAGCAGCGCGGCCAGCGTGGACTTGCCGCGGCCGGACGGGCCCACGAGCGCGACCGTCTCCCCGGGGGCGAGCTCCAGCGACACGTCGGTGAGCGCGGGGCGGTCGGCACCCGGGTGGGTGACCGTCACCGTGTCGAGCCGGATCGGGTGCAGCCGCAGGTCGGGCACGCCGTCGAGGGCGTGAACGGACGGTGCGGGGGTCTCGAGCACCTCGAAGATCCGCCGCGCCGCCGCGAGGCCCTCGGCGCACGCGTGGTGGTGCACGCCCACCTGCCGGAGCGGTCGGTAGACCTCCGGCGCCAGGATCAGTACGACGAGCGCGGTGTACAACTCGACGGACCCCGCGACGAGACGCAGCCCGATCCCCACCGCGACCAGCGCCACGGACAGGGTCGAGAGGAGCTCGAGCACCAGGGCCGAGAGGAACGCCACGCGCAACGTCCGCATGGTCGCGCGCGCGTGGGCGTCGGTGACGGCGCGGATCGTGGCGGTCTGGGCCTTGGCCCGGCCGAACACCTTCAGCGTGGGCAACCCGGCGACGACGTCGAGGAAGTGACCGGCGAGCACGGCGAGCGCCCGCCACTGCCGGTCGGCGCTGCGGCGGCTCGCCAGGCCCACCAGGACCATGAAGACGGGCACCAGCGGCAGGGTCACCGCGATCGTGACCGCCGCCGTCACGTCGACGCCGAACAGTGCCAGCAGCACCGCGACCGGCACCACGACCGCGAGCACGAGCTGCGGGAGGAAGCGACCGAAGTAGCCGTCGAGGGCGTCGAGACCCCGGGTGGCCAGCGCGGTCAGCTCCCCGGACCGCTCGTCCGACAACCATCCCGGGCCGAGGCGCATCGCCTGTCCGAGCAGCCGGGCGCGCAGCTCCGATGTGACCGCCGCTCCGGCGCGCTGCCCGGCGACCTCCTGTACGCCGTCGAGCAACGCACGGCCGGCCACCACCGCCGCCAGCAGGGCCACTTGGGTCGTCAACCCGCTGAGGTCGGCGCCGCCGAGGAACGCGCTGGTGATCGTGTCGGCGAGCAGCGCGGCCTGCGCACCGAGCAGCCCGGCGATGCCGAGCCCCAGCGCGACGCACCACAGGACGTAGGTGCGCGCGGCGCGGCCGTGGGCGAGCAGCCGCGGGTCCAGCGGGCGCAGGCTCGTCCCGTCAGCGGGAGGCATCCGCCTCCTCCGATGCCGTGCCGCCGGCCGCCGGGGACTGCACCGCACCGATCCTCTTGGCGAAGATCCAGTAGGTCCACGCCTGGTAGGCCAGCACGATCGGAAGGAAGATGGCCGCCGCCCAGGTCATGACCACGAGCGTGTAGTCGGTGGAGCTGGCGTTGTGCACGGTGATGTCGTAGGCCGGGTCGATGGTCGACGGCAGAACCGTCGGGTAGCTCGCGAGGAACAGCGTGGCCGTCGCCGCGACGATCGCCGTGCCGGTGAGTACGAAACCCAGGCCCGCCCAGCGGCGGGTCATCGCCCAGGCGCCGAGGAGCGCGACGACGGCGAGTCCCCCGGTCACCGCCGTCGCCGCGGTGCCGCGCTGTGCCTGGATCGCGGCCACGAACCCGATGATCGCGAGCACGGGCAGCGGTCCGATCCGGCTCGCCGCGCGCCGCGCGCGGGCCTGCAACTCACCGGTTGTCCGCAGGCTGAGGAACAGGGCACCGTGCAGGAGGAACAGGGTGACCGTCACGAGGCCGCCCACCAGGGCGTACCAGTTGAGCAGGTCGCCGAGGCCGCCGCGGAGGACGTGCTCGGCGTCCAGTGGCAGGCCGCGCGCGATGTTGCCGAACACCGCTCCCCAGAGCACGGCCGGGACGAGGCTGCCGGCGACGAGCAGCCGATCCCAGTTCGCGCGCCAGCGGGGTGAGTCGCCCTTGCCGCGGAACTCGAGCGCCACACCGCGCACGATCAACGCGACCAGGACGGCGAGCAGCAGCAGGTAGAGGCTGGAGAACATCGTCGCGTACCAGAGCGGGAACGCGGCGAACGTCGCACCGGCGGCGACGATCAGCCACACCTCGTTCCCGTCCCAGACGCCGCCGATCGTCTGGATCAGCGCGCCCCGCTCTTCGTCGGTGCGGCCGAGCACGGGGAGCAGCATCCCGACCCCGAAGTCGAAGCCTTCCAGGAAGAAGTAGCCGGTCCACAGAACGGCGATGGCGACGAACCAGAGGTCGGCGAGGTCCATGGTGGCTGTCCGATCAGTAGGTGAGGCGGGCGGAGTCGGCGCCCTCCGAGTCCGCACCCACGCGCGGTAGACCGGCCGAGGCATGCCGCCGCAGCAGGTACACCCCCACGACCGCCAGCACCCCGTAGAGGATCGTGAAGACGATCATCGAGGTGAGCACGGTGCTCGCGGCAACGCCCGGCGAGACCCCGTCGGCGGTCCTCATCTGGCCCCAGACCACCCAGGGCTGCCTGCCCATCTCGGTGAAGATCCAGCCGAACGAATTCGCGAGTAGCGGCAGCCCGATCGCGGCGACCGCTGCACGGTGGAACCACGGGCTCGCGGGCCGGCGCCCCTTCCGCGTCTGCCACAGCCCGACGGCCGCGATCGCCGTGGCCAGCAGTCCGCACCCGATCATCAGTCGGTAGGACCAGTAGGTCAGGGGAATGTTCGGGCGGTAGTCCCCGGGACCGAACTGCTGGACGTAGCGGTCCTGGAGGTCGTAGATGCCCTCGACACGCCCGTCGGGCGTGCCCGTGGCGAGGAACGACAACAGGCCGGGGACCTTGATGCTCCAGATCTCCCGGGAGCCGTCCAGCGTGCCGACGGTGAGCAGTGAGAACGACGCGGGCTGCTCGGTCCGGTAGAGCGCCTCCGCCGCCGCCATCTTCATCGGCTGCTGCTGCGTCATGATCACACCCTGCGTGTGGCCGGACGCCAGTACGGCCACACCGGCGACGAGTGTGATCCACATGCCCGCCCGTGCCGCGCGGCGGAAGGCCGGCGCGTCCGGGCCGTGGCTCCGGTGCCACAGCTGCCAGGCGCTGACGCCGAGCACGAATGCTCCGGCGGTGAGGAAGGCCGCGGACACCGTGTGGTACACCGCGACCAGCGCGGTGGGGTTCATGAGGACGGCACCGATGTCCGTGAGCTCGGCACGTCTCTCCACCGGGTCGAACGTGAAGCCCACCGGGTGCTGCATCCAGGCGTTCGCCGCGAGGATGAAGGATGCCGAGACCAGCGAACCGATCGCCACCAGGTAGATCGTGGCGAGGTGCAGCCGGGGGCTCAGCCGGTCGCGTCCGAAGATCCACAGGCCGATGAACGTCGACTCCAGGAAGAACGCGAGCAGGCCCTCGAACGCCAACGGGGCGCCGAACACGTCGCCGACGAAGACCGAGTACTCGCTCCAGTTCATCCCGAACTGGAACTCCTGCACGATCCCCGTGACGACCCCGAGTGCGAAGATGATCAGGAAGAGGCGGCCGAAGAACAGCGTCGAACCGAGGTAGGCCGGGTTGCGGGTGCGCACCCACGCCGTCTGGAACCCCGCCACCACCCACGCCATCCCGATGGTCAGCGGGACGAAGAAGAAGTGGTAGACGGTCGTGATCCCGAACTGCCACCTCGCGAGATCGAGCTGGTCCACGGGCCACCTCCCCGGCCACCACTGCCGAGGTCCGTTCTGCCCGGCGTGCCCGTCCGAGTCTCACGAACGTGCCGGACGGGAGCCTCGTATCGGCTGGATGAGAGGCGCCGCGCTCATTGGCGCCGCCAGGCCGAGGCCTGTTGAGCGGGTGCGGTCGACGCTCGGAGAGGGATCGTCAGCCACCGCCGAGGAGCGCCATGGTCCGGATCATCACAACCGTCGATGGCGCGCGCCACGACGATGACGTCGAGGCTCGGCTCCTACTCGTGCACTACCTGCGCGATCAGCTCGGCCGCACCGGGACGCCGATCGGGTGTGACACCTCCAACTGCGGTGCGTGCACCGTGCTCATCGACGGTTACAGCGCGAAGAGCTGCACCGTGCTCGCCGTGCAGGTCGACGGACGCGAGGTGACGACCGTGCAGGGCCTCGCCGACGGCGACCTGCATCCGGTGCAGAAGGCGTTCCACGAAGAACACGGGCTGCAGTGCGGCTTCTGCACTCCGGGCATGATCATCGCGGCGATCGACCTCCTGTCGGACAACCCGGACCCGTCCGACGGGGAGGTGCGACGGGGCATGGAGGGAAACCTGTGTCGCTGCACCGGCTACCACAACATCGTGAAGGCGGTACGCGCCGCGTCGGCCGACCTGCGCGCGACGGCACAGGGCCCGGCACCGGTTGAACCCGCCCCCGAGCACGCGGTGGTCCGGGCATGACCGCTCCGCCCCGCACCACCGGGTTCATCGGTCGCCCGGTGCGACGCAAGGAAGACGCCCGCCTGATCACCGGCCAGACCCGCTGGACGGACAACCTCAGGCTTCCCGGCCTGCTGTACATGGCGATCCTGCGCAGCCCGGTGGCGCACGCCAGGATCGGTCCCGTCGACGTCTCCGCCGCACTGGCGGAACCGGGCGTCGTCGCAGCGTTCTCGGGAGCCGATCTGGCCGACGAGTACGGCCCGTTGCCCACGGCGTGGCCGGTCACCGACGACACCATCGTCCCGGACCATCCGGCGCTCGCGACCGACGAGGTGCGCCATGTCGGCGACGCCGTGGCCGTGGTCATCGCCGAGAACCGCTACCAGGCGGCCGACGCCCTCGACGCCGTTGATGTCCGTTACGACCGGTTACCCCCCGTGGTGGACCTCGAGGCCGCCCTGGCCCCGGACGCGCCGCTGGTCCATGCAGGCAGCGGTACCAACCGCTGCTTCACCTGGTCGTTCTCCGCTGGAGATTATTCAGCGGTCAAGGCACGCGCCGAGGTGGTGCTGAGCCGCCGGTTCATCCAGCAACGGGTGTTGCCGACGGCGATGGAACCACGGGCGGTGCTGGCCGACACGACGACGGCGGTCGGGGAGTCCACCCTCTGGACCGCGACACAGGTTCCGCACATCGTGCGGGTCCTGTTGTCCTCCGTCTGTCGGATCCCCGAGCAGAAGCTGCGGGTCATCGCTCCGGACGTCGGCGGGGGCTTCGGTGGGAAGCTCAACGTCTACGCCGAGGAGGCGCTGGCCCTCGTCGTGTCCCGCCGGATCGGCAGGCCGGTGAAGTGGACCGCGTCACGCGGTGAGGACTACCAGGCCACCACGCATGGCCGCGGCATGATCCAGGACATCGAGGTCGCCGCCATGCGCGACGGACGTGCGCTGGGCCTCAAGGTCGATCTGATCTCCGACATGGGCGCCTATCTGCAGATACTCACCGCCGGCGTGCCGCTGCTCGGACGCTACATGTATCCGGGCATCTACAAGTTCGAAGCGCACGAGATCCGGTGTCAGGGCGTGTTCACCACCAAGACACCGACCGACTCCTACCGGGGGGCCGGGCGCCCCGAACCGGCTTTCGCCATCGAGCGGATGATGGACGAACTGGCGGCCGAACTGGACCTGGACCCCCTGGAGGTCCGCGAACGCAACTGGATCGAGCACGAAGAGTTCCCGTACACCACGATCACGGGACTGACCTACGACAGCGGCAGCTACGAGGCGGCGACGGCACGCGCCCGTGAGCTCTTCGGCTACGACGAACTCCGCCGCGAACAGGCGCTGCGCCGCGACCGGGGTGATCGTGTACAGCTCGGGATCGGCGTCTCGACCTACACCGAGATGGCAGGCCTCGCACCGTCGCGGTGGTTCGGTCAGCACCGGTACGTGGCCGGCGGCTGGGAGACGGCGGGCGTGCGGCTGCTCCCCACCGGCCGGGTCGAAGCCGTCGTCGGCACGTCACCGCACGGGCAGGGCCACGTCACGACGTTCAGCCAGATCGTCGCTGACACGGTCGGCGTTCCCCTCGACGACGTCGACGTGTTGCACGGCGACACCTCGGTGGCCCCCCACGGGCTGGACACGTACGGCTCACGCTCGATGGTCATCGGAGGCCGCGCGGTGCTCGCCGCGGCCGAAGCGGTGGTTGCTCAGGCGAAGCCGATCGCCGCGCACCTGCTCGAGGTCGAACCCGGCGATGTCGAGTTCGCCGACGGCAGGTTCTCGGTACGCGGAGCGCCCGACGCCGGGATCACCATCCAGAAGGTCGCCCTCGCCGCGTTCACCGCGCACGACCTGCCGGAGGGCGTCACACCCGTGCTCCACGCCGACGTCACGATCGACCCGGAGACGTTCTCCTATCCGCACGGCACCCACCTGTGCGCCTCGGAGGTCGACACCGAGACCGGAGCGGTGAGCGTGCGGTCGTACGTCGCCGTCGACGACGTCGGCAGGGTGGTCAACCCGTTGATCGTGGACGGGCAGGTGCACGGGGGCATCACCCAGGGCCTCGCCCAGGCGCTGTACGAGGAAGCCGTCTACGACACGGAGGGCAACCTCGTGACGGGCTCACTGGTCGACTACATGGTGCCGGGGCCGCCGGACGTCCCGCCGTACACCACTGATCGCACCGAGACACCGGCGACCACGAACCCGATGGGCGTCAAAGGAGCAGGCGAGGCGGGCACGATCGGCTCGGTTCCGGCGGTCGTCAACTCCGTCGTCGACGCGCTGCGACCGTTCGGGGTGACCGACGTGCGGATGCCGTGCACACCGGAGCGGGTGTGGCGAGCCATCCACGAGCACTCCCCCCGGGGCGGTGTCGTGTGATCCCCCCGCAGTTCGACTACGTCCGGCCCCGGTCGGTCGAGGAGGCGGTGGCCGCGCTCGGCGAGCACGGTCGTGACGGCGACGCGAAGGTGCTTGCCGGCGGGCAGAGTCTGCTCCCCGTGCTGCGACTGCGGCTGGGATACCCGACGGTGCTCGTCGACCTCGGTCGGGCCGCCGGTTTCCACGGCGTCCGCGAGGAGGCCGACACGCTCGTCATCGGCGCGATGACCACGCACCACGAGGTGATGACCTCGAAGCTGGTGCGTGCGCACTGCGGGCTGCTCGCCGAGGCGACCTCGACGGTGGCCGACCCGGCGGTGCGCCACCGGGGCACGTTCGGGGGTTCCCTCTCACACGCCGATCCGGCCGGCGATCTTCCCGCGGTGGCGAGGGCCTTCGACGCGACGATGGTGGTGGCCGGCCCGGGTCGGCTGCGCACGGCGCCCGCGTCGGAGTTCTTCCTCGGCCACATGACGACCGCGCTCGAGCCCGAAGAGGTGCTGGTCGCGGTACGGCTGCCGAAACTCGGTTCCGACTGGGGTTACCGCTACGAGAAGTTCACCAGGGTCGCGCAGTCGTGGGCGATCGTCGGAGTCGCCGCGCTCGTGCGTCGCAGCAACGGGGTCATCGCCGAGGCGCGGATCGGGCTGACCAACATGGGCAGCACGCCGGAGCGTGCCACTGCCACCGAAGACGCGCTGACCGGGCGCGCACCGACGGACGACGCCGTCGCGTCTGCCGCTGCGCTCGCCGCCGAGGGGACGGCACCGCCGTCGGACCTCAACGGCCGGGCCGACTACCGCGAGCACCTGGCCCGGGTGCTGACCCGACGTGCCGTGCTGGCCGCGGCAATGAGGACGAGGTGAGTGGGATGCAGTTGGAGCACGAGTTCACCGTGCCGGTACCGGCTCCGGACGCCTGGCGGGTGCTGCTCGACTTGCAGCGCATCGCGCCTTGCATGCCCGGCGCCACGATCGAGCGCGTCGAGGGCGACGAGTTCACGGGCAGGATCAAGGTCAAGCTCGGACCGATCATGGTGAGCTACTACGGCACCGCCCGGTTCGTCGAGAAGGACGAGGCAGGCCGCCGGTTCGTGCTGGAGGGCAACGGCCGGGAGACCCGGGGCGCGGGGACCGCGAGCGCAACCATCACCGGCCGGCTGCACGAACAACAATCGTCGACACGGGTCACGGTGACGACCGACCTCGACATCACCGGCAAGCCCGCCCAGTTCGGGCGCGGGGTGCTGGCCGAAGTCGCCGCGAACCTCCTCGACCGATTCGCGACCTGCCTCGCGGACCGGATCACGGCATCCCCCACCACCGCCACGCCGGCTACCGAGGAACAGGCAGCCGCTCAGCGGGTGAGTGTCGGCGGCGCACAAGGCGATGGGCGCTCGATGGACTCGGAAGCGGGCACCCTCGACCTGATCGGCACGGTCGGCCTGCCCGTGCTCCGACGACTCACCCCCGCGCTGGCCGGTCTCGCTGCCGTGCTCGGTTGGCTGGTGGCACGCCGCGCCCGGTCGCGGGTCGTCGTGCACGTGCACCTGCCGGCCTACGAGGAACGGACACGGCGACCATGGCTCGCCGGCGTCCGCTCCCGCTTGCCGTGAGCGGACCTCGGTACCACATGGCACGCATCCGCGAGACCGGCGATCTGGTTTTCTGGTACCGGCCCCGGGCCGACGTCGACAGCGTTCGCGGGCCGGACGATGTCGCCCGCCTGTACATGGTGCTCGAGCCCGCGGGGCGGGCGATCTTCCGGCGTGTGACCGTGGGCCGCAAACGCCTGCCGGACGTGGGCGCGCACGAGCGGACATGGGGCTTCGTCGACCTCGTCACGTCCCGACCCGAGGCGGTGGCGGACGAGCTCGACTCCGAGACCTACGAGACCCGAACCCGGGGTGTGCGGGTGGCACCGCCGGCACGGCCGGCCGGGGAGGCCGGGTACGCAATCGTCGAGCACGACGGCCACACCCATCTCGTGCACGTCCTCGAACTCCCCGAAGCGCCCGGGCCGGTACAGCACGGGCTGGGGATCCACAAGGAGATGAGCATGATCGTCACCGTGCGGAACCCCGAGGGGGACGCGCCGCCCGCGGCCGGCCTTCCACCAGGGCGCCGCGCTCGGTATCCGGAGGAGCTGCAGAAGCTCTTCGGTACCCGGCGGTTCGCTCCGCTCGACCCGCCTGAGTTCCTCGACCACCCCGGCACCGAGTTGGTGCTCATCGCAGCGTCCGACGACCCGCGGAGCGAGCTGGGGATCGAACTCCCGCCGGGGCGGGAGCCACCGGAGCCGGCCGACCTGTTGTCCCACCTGGGCGTGGAGCCCGGCGAACACCCCCTCGGCCCGCTGCTCGCGGGCAGATGGGAGTAGCCGGTGAGCACACCGTCGCCGCGCCGACGTGAGAGCTGAATCCGCGTGTCCTCCTCGGTTGAACTCCTCTTCGAGCTGGGCGTCCTGCTGATCGTGCTGAGCGTTCTCGGCACTGTCGCGCGCAGGCTGTCCCTGCCACCCGTGCCGCTGTACCTCGTGGTGGGACTCGCCCTCGGCGAGGGAGGACTGCTGCTCGTTCCGGCCTCGGGTCCCTACATCGAGGCGAGTGCTCACATCGGCCTGGTCCTGCTCCTCTTCATGCTCGGTCTGGAGTTCTCGAGCGACGAGTTCGCCGAAAGCCTCCGCCGCCACCTGCCGTCCGTCGTGGTCGACACGGTCCTCAACGCCGCACCCGGCGCCGTCGCCGGCCTGCTTCTCGGTCTCGATGCGGTCGGTGTCCTCGCCCTCGCCGGGGCGACGTGGGTGTCGTCGTCCGGCATCGTCGCCCGGCTGCTCGGCGACCTGGGCCGGATGCGGAACCCGGAAACCCCCGCCGTCCTCGCGGTGCTCGTGCTCGAGGACTTCGCGTTGGCGATCTACCTGCCCGTGCTGGCGGTCGTGGTCGCAGATGGCACGTGGTGGCAGGCCGTGCTCGGCGTGCTCGTCGCGCTGGGAGCGTTGCTCAGTGCACTGCTCGCATCGCGGCGGTGGGGACACCACATCGGCGGCCTGCTCTCCCACCCGGAGCCCGAGCAGCTCCTCCTGCGCATCCTCGGGATCACCCTGCTCGTGGCCGCCATCGCCGAGCTGATCAACATCTCCGCAGGGGTGGGGGCGTTCCTGGTGGGGCTGAGCCTGACCGGCGAGATCACCGGCCGCGTCCGCGAGGTGCTCGCCCCGGTGCGCGATGTCTTCGCCGCTGCATTCTTCCTCGCGATCGGCCTCACGATCGATCCTGCCGCCCTCCCACCGGTCCTGCCCGGCGCGGTGGCCCTCGCGGTCGTCACGGCGATCACGAAGGTCCTCGCCGGCGCCTTCGCGGCCGGCAGGGACGGGGTGGACCGGCACGGCCGGCTCCGGGCGGGCACCGCGTTGATCGCGCGCGGAGAGTTCACGGTGGTCGTGATCGGCTTGGTCGGCACCGCCGCCGATCCCCGGCTACGCGCCCTCGTCGCCGCCTACCTGGTGATCCTCGGCGTGGCCGGCCCGATCATCACGCGACTCGTCGACGGCGTCGGTTCTGCGGGCTCGTCGATGCGCGCGGGACGGCGGCCCGGCCGGCCGGGATGAGACACCAGTGGGCCGTCGAGGGGCCGTCGACGGGTCAGGCGCGCACCGTCGACGTGTCGACGAGATGTTCTGCGAGGAACCAGACCTGGAGCTCGTTGCGTCGGAGCGCGTCGCTCACCAGCAGGTCGTTCGTGCCGTCGTCGCCGTTGTCGGCGGCTCGCCGGGCCGCGTCCCGAATCGCGGTGATGACGATCTCGTGGGCGTCGAGCAGGCGCGACAACATCACCGGTACGTCCTCGGCGCCGTCGGGCGGGCGCGGTACCGCGGTCAGCTCGGCCACGTGGCGTGGATCCCCGACCGCGACGCCACCGAGGGTCTGCACACGCTCGGCGAGCTGGTCGACCAGGGCCAGCTGCTCGTCCGCGTGTTTGTCGAGGAGCAGGTGCAGCTGGTAGAAGGTGTGCCCACGCATCAGCCAGTGGTACTTCTTGTAGAGGCTGAAGAGGATCACGCTGTCGGCCAGGACGCGGTTCAACAACCGCGTGCTCTCCGCCCGGACACCATCGTCCAGCGCGATCGGGAGCAGCCGCAGCGTGCCGAAGGGCTGGATCTCCTCGCCGCGCTGGTGCAGCACGGGCTGGCTGTCCCGGTGGACCTTGTGCTGCGTCTCGGTATTCATCGAACGTCCTCTCGTTCCGGTTCGCGATCGGTCGGGCAATGCCTGTCGGTCCGCCGCCGGCGTCACCGGGGCCCCGCGTGCCGCCCCCTCGGAGAGGTGGACGTGGAAGAACGCCTCTGCCGAGACGACCGAGGTCGCTCAGGCGTACGCCGGTCCGCGCAGGGTGAGCCACGGCGGCTCCCGGTACCGGTCCGCGTACTCGGCGGCGAACCGTGCCGGGTCGGCGAACCCCCAACCGGAGGCCACCGCGGTCGCTGTGGTCCACCCGGCGTCGGCCGCCGCGAGCTCCCGGTGGGCAGCGGCCAGCCGGGTGGCGTTCAGGCGCCCAGCCGGCGAGGTGTCGAGGTGGCGACGGCAGCCGAGACAGAGCGACCGCACTCCGACGCCTGCGATGTCGGAGAGCTCCCCCAGGGTGAACGGGTGACGCGGGCTCTCCTCGATCGCGTCCACCATGCGGCGCACCGGGCCGGGAGCCCAGGAACGGATCGAGCCGTCGAGCTCCTCCCGGTAGCGGTGGTCGACGGCGAAGAGCAGCCGGACGGCCAGCGTTTCCTCCAGCGGCGCGGCGAGCACCGGATCGTCGAGCAGGGACGACGACGCCAGCCGCCGCACCATGCCGTTCCACGCGCGCCCAGCGGGCGTGCGCAGGTCGAACCACGCGCCGAGCTCGAGCGGCCGGCCCACCGGGTGCCCCAGCCGATGCTCCAGCGCGTCCACCACCACCTCTGGTCTGATCCTCACCGAGTAGTAGGCGAAGCCGTCCCCGCACCGCATGTCGATCTCACCCTCGGGCTGTGCGACCGCGGCTCTGGAGGTGTCGAGGTCGACGGTCCGTCCGCGATGCGTGATCTCCGATGCTCCGGCATTCGGCACTGCCACCGTGTAACCGCTGCTCGCCCCGTCCGGAGTCCGGACACGCCGCGCGTGCGGGAACCGGGTCTCGTCGACCGCCACTTCGCGGTGCACCCGCCTCGGCACGGGCTGTCCATCCACGACGATCTCCTGCGCGCTCGTTCCGTCGACTACCGCCAGCCGCGTCGATCCCACGGCGAACACAACCGATCTTCCTCGGGCGGCGCCGGCGCCGGATGAACCCGAGCGCACCAGTTGTCGAGGTTCGACTTGTTCCGCGGGGGCAGGGGCCCGGCTGCACCGATCACAGACTCCGTCATCCGATTGCCAGGTCCGCCTACCCCGCCGATCTCGCTCCGGTAGGCCGGTTCACGCCGGCGGGCGATACCCCCACGATGAGGCGATGGCACGACCATCGCTGAAGATCGGGCTGCTGTCGTCGCCGTGGGTCGCGGTCCCTCCGCAGGCGTTCGGCGGCACCCAGATGATCGTCGACCAGCTCGCCCGCGGGTTGGCTGCCGCAGGGCAGAGCATCACCGTCTTCGCGACGGGTGAGAACACGGTGCCGGACTCCACTGCCCACGGCGCGTCCTCGGCCACCGACGGTCTGATCGGCGAGAGCGCCGTGGAACTACAGCACGTGATGGCCGGATACGAAGCATTGGCCGGCTGCGACGTCGTCCACGACCACACGCTCCTCGGGCCGGCATGGGCGCTCGCCGCCGGTCGCGGGGAGGTCCTCACGACCTGTCGCCGCCCGCTCACCGACGAACTACGTTCGGTCTACCGTCGCTACGCCGCGCACATGCCTGTCGTGGCGACCTCACACGACCAGATCGCACGGGCGCCGGAGATCGCGATCTCCCGGGTGATCCACGACGGCGTCGACCTCGACCGGTTTCCCATGGGCGGCGGTGCGGGCGGGTACCTGCTGTTCCTCGGCCGTTTGGCGCCCGCGAACGGGGTGCGTGAGGCGGTGTTCCTGTCCAGAGCCGTCGGGCGGCCGCTGGTGATCGCCGCGAAGATGCGCGAGCCCGCCGAATACGCCTACTTCGACGAGGAGGTACGGCCGCTGCTCGGCGACGACGTCATGTTCGTCGGGGAAGCGGTCGACGGAGCCAGGCTCGACCTGCTGGCGGGTGCGACCGCGCTTCTGAACCCGATCCACAGGCCAGAATCGTTCGGCCTGGTCATGACCGAGGCGCTGGCCTGCGGTACACCCGTGGTGACGTGCCCGACCAGCGCCGCATCCGAGATCGTCGAGCACGGGGTGACGGGGTTCATCTGCGCCGACCGGAGGAGGCTGCTCGACGCCCTCGCGCAGGTCGGCGACCTGGACAGGTCCGCATGCCGAGCAGCGGTGGCGGAGCGGTTCTCGGCGGACTGCACGGTTGCTGCGTACCTCTCGCTCTACGAACAGATGGTGAACCGCGTCAGCGAGCGGTGACAGGCCGGCACCCGACCGCACTGGGCACCTGCCCCTGAGCCAGGGCTCGTCGAGCAACGGCGAGCTGACGAGGCTCCAGCGACCCTCAGGACGAGGAGCAGGAACTTTCGTCCCCACAGCCAACGTCTCGGCCGTCCGGATCGGGAAGGTGGTGGCCCCCGCGGCGCTCCTCGGACCTGGGTCCGACCCCGTTGCCGAGCCGCCGCAGCGACGAAAGGGCGGCGGGACTCTCGGGGTCAAGGCCGGTGAGCTCGCGAATCCGGTGCAGTCTGTACCTGACGGTACTGCGGTGAACACCCAGCACCCCGGATGTCCGGCTGATCACGCATCCGTGCGCCAGATGCGCCTCCAAGGTGCGCACGAGGACCGCAACAAGATCTGCATCGGCGCCGCCGTGGGGCCGCGACACCATCAGCGCTTCGCCGAGGCCGGCTCGCCCGGAAGGCGGTCACGTGGCGATTGCGCGCTGCCCGTCATCTAGGCCTCCTCGCCTCCGCCTACGCCCGGTGACCGCCAGACGCACCAACCATTTCATACGGTCTCCATCTCGCCGTCAATGCATTTCCCCCTGTGGTGTCACACCAGGACCGACATTCGAATCCACCGGGGGCACGAACCACACGGAAGGTATTCACACGCTGACCGTCGGTCGCCAAGGCATCGTCTTTTCGCGTGCGGGATGGCGACCGAACCACGGCCGGCGCCCCCGGCTCCGATCACGGCAGTGTGCGCAGGGCCGATGCGACCGTCGGATGAATCTCGAACAGATCAGCCACGTCGGCCGCACCGAGCGCGTTCTCGACCGCAGACATGTGGTCCGGTGGGACGACGAGGCAGAGACCGATGTCTGCCTCGCCGGCCTCGCGAGCGCCCGACACGAGCGCGGAGATCGAGACGGAGGCCAGCACGATGCCACCGCGAGCTCGAGAGACGACCGGAACGAACTCGACGATCACCATCCGAGGGCCTCGAGCGAGCCGCTCGAGGAGGGCATCGCGCAGCAGGCCCGCCTGCCGAGCAGACAACACACCGGGCACCGTCACGGAGACCACTCCGGCGACCACCTGAGAAGCGCGGAACTCACGCTGGTCGAGCCGATCATCGTCGGTCTCCGAGCTTCGAGGCCCTTCACACCCATCGTTGCCGTCGAGAGGAGAGATGTGCACCAGTCCCATCGGAAATATGTCGCGTCGCTTCCGCCCCACCGCACTCCATGCGCGGCCCCGTATGCGACGAGCGCCGGGCGTCGAGCGTACCTCCTCAGCGGCACGACGACACAGCCTGCTACCTCCGGATCATCGCAGCGAAGCTGCGAACGGAACTATCCCGGAGGGATAATACGTCCGGTAGGGATGCAATGCAGATGATACCGAGATGTGGCGGAGACGATAGGCGTCGAGGTGGCCGTCGGACAACGCTCGGCCTACGTGGGCACGACCCGTGGTACGACGCGCTGGACGAGATCCACGAGCACATCGGGCGCCGACCGGCCCTGGGGCAGCGGAGTGGTGGCGGGCAGTACGACGGTGACGGTGTATGCACGGTAGGAGGCGATCAGCAGGCTCTCCGCGGCCCGTTCGACCAGCACGGCAGGAGCGGCCCCGACGGGAAGGTCGTGACTGGCCGCCCCGACGCGCTCGGCGTCGCTGTTGCGCTTCCACTGGGCAGTGGCCGCCTTCTTGTCGACGTAGCGCGCGATTTTGAGTTCGAGCATCACCGGAATCGCGGGGTTCGAGACGGCGAGCAGCGCAGCCGCCGGATCGACCGGATCGAGCGGATCGACGGGGGTGAAGCGGCAACCGAGGCCTTCGAGACGGCCGACCGACGGCTCGCCGACCCCGACGATGCTGCGCTCGCGGACGGAATCCAGCGGTCGGGCGAATACCGCCACGACGGTCGACGTGGGGAGTACGTATTCACACGTGGTAGCGAGACCGTCTGAGCCGCTTGTCCTCGCCGGCGAGGTCGACGCGCGCGAGGTTGATTCGAAGTGAGGAAGTGGAATCGGTCGCGGAGCGGACTGCGTTCCACACCCTGCCACCAGCGCCGCGACCACAACAACGATCAAGAAGCGCAGCCCGGCGTCGCCCGCAGTCCCGATGCGATGCAGTCGGCGGTCACTCAAGGCCTGCCACTTCCCTGCACTCCTGGGGACGTGCCGCGCAGAGCCGCCCACTCGTGTCCCGGACATCGAGACGTGCCTGCCCATGCAGAAGAGGGATCAGCACGTCAGGACGGTTCGCAATGATCCGCAGGGCTGTGCCGCAGCCACGAGCTCGGTCGTCGAGCAGGTCGAAGGCGGCAACTCCCGCCTCCTCCAGGCCGGTGAGATCGTGCAGGTCGAACACGAGGACCACCAGGGATCCGTCGAGCAGATCCTCGGCTGCGGCGATGAGCGATTCGACGCTCGTCGCACCCAGTTCGCCTGCTACGCGCAAGATGGCCGCTCCACCGAGTTGACTCGTCTCCAAGGAGAGCTGCACCGCTCCATCACGGACGAAGGGCTCGGTCACCGCGTCTCCCGACAAATGAATCTGCGTTGGTTCTCAGAACGCGGATGTGGTCTGCATCATGAACGAGCGAGGGTCGACGTCCCCGTTACTCCGGCACGCCGACGGTCATGCGGAATCTTGTGCGGGCGGGGTCAGCGCTGTCGCAGGTTGCCCGGCTTCGAGCCGCGTCGCATACCGCCAGACCACGGCGGTGAGCGCCAGTGCGAGGATGAGCACGATCAGGATGAGCAGCTCGATCCCCTGCGGATTCCAGTAGAACGCCGTCTCGGCTTCCGCCGTCAGGATGAGAACGCTACGAATGGCGGCGACCATCGCGACCACCAGGAACGGCAGGGGGTCCAGAGCGCCCCGGTGTTCGACCGCGATCGCCACGGTGTGCAGCAGCTCGGCGACGATGAACAGCAGGAGGGTTTCCTCGAGTATCGCGATGACGGTCGCCTGCAGGTCATGCCCGTCGGTCAGCACGGCGGTGACGTGACGTCCGGTGTCGACGACGAGGAGTAGCCCGATCACCACGAGCAGGGCCCACACCATCACGTGGACGACGTCCTCCGAGAACTCGATCGCGCGGACCGCGCGCGCCAGCAGACCTGGTCGGATCGGTGTGCCCCCTCCCGGCGGGGTGGGCCGATGCTCAGACATGTGTCGCCTCCGGCCTTCAGGGCATCCGATCCGCATCGGCGAGCCGGACAGCTGTTTCGGATACCAGCCCGAACTGGACGAGCGGACGTTCCGCACAGGTGTCCGCCACCCAGTCCAGCGCGACCCGGACCCGCCCAGCCGGCAGCGCCGCCAGGTGGTAGCCGCGTGTGATGGCCTTGGCCACCACGCCGGTGACGGGGATGTGGAACGGATCGGCAACAGCCTGGAGGCCCCCGAGGTCGACGACGAAGCCGCGCTCCCGGTACCGGTACGGCTGATTGTGACCATGGCCCAGGGAAGCCGCGATATTGCTCCCGGCCAACGTGCCCTGGCGCTGGGCGTGCTGAGCGGTCATGGCGGTGATCTCGCCGGGGCGGGCCGGATCCGGTACAGCTGCCACGTCGCCCGCGGCGTAGACGTCAGGATGGCCGGGCACCGCGAGTCGGTCGTTGACGACGAGGCGTCCCTCCCGGGTCGGGAGGCCGACAGCCTGCACGAGTGGGTCGGGACGCACACCCACGCACCAGACGACGGTTCTGGTCGGGATCTGCGTACCGTCGCTGAGCCGGGCGCAGGTGGATGAGACCTCGCTGACCGTCGTCCGCAGCCGCACGTCCACCCCCCGGTGGCGCAGGACGCGCAGGGCCGGCCCGGACAGGGACGGGTTGAGGCCAGGAAGCACCTTCGGGGCGAGATCGAGCAGTATCCACGTCACCTCCTCGGGCCGCAGCCCGGGGAACTGGCGCAGCCCCTTCCGGGTGAGCAGGTGTCCCTGCCCGACCACCTCGGTTCCGGTGTAGCCGGCGCCCACGACGACGAACGTGGTACGCGCCGCCCTCTCGACCGGGTCGTCGGCCTGCTCCGCCAGCTCCAGCTGTCGCAGCACGTGGTCGCGCAGGTAGACCGCCTCCGCAATCGACTTGAAGCCCAGGGCGTGCTCGCCCACACCGGGGACGGACAGGAGCCGGGTGACCGAGCCGCACGCCACCACCAGCCGGTCCCATGACAGCGTCCGCGGCCGTCCCTCGATGTCCATCACCGTGCACGTCTGCGCCTGGAGATCGACCCCGGCGACATTGCCCAGCACGACGCCCGTTCGCGGGAGCCGGGCTCGCAGTGGTACGGCGACATGACGCGGCTCGAGGATCCCAGCCGCCACCTCGGGGAGCAGCGGCACGTAGAGCATGTGGTCCGCAGGATTCACCACGATGAGCTCAGCCGCGTTCGGAGGCAGACGGCTCTCCAACGTCCGCAGGCAGGAATAGCCTGCGAAGCCCGCACCGAGCACCACGATCCGTGGCCGGCGCCCCACCGGGTCGGACGCACCACGGCCGACGATCACCGGCTGATCCTCCGACGAAGGGACAGGCTCCTCCACAACGAGCCGCAAGCGAGACCGAGGACCCGCGCCGCGTCGAAGTCGACGGGCATCCGCTGCGGGACGTGGGCGATCGCTCCGATCACCAGCGGCACACAGATCGTGACCCACATCCGTCCCTCCCAGCTCGGCGCTCCCTCGCTTCGCCAGCGTGGCGATGTGCCACCGTCGAGTCGTCAGCCCAGCAGGCTCAGCCATGTCCGAGCCCCCTGCGCTGTCGGACGGACTCGGACGCCCAGACCTCGAAATTCAGCGGCGCCGAGGCGGCGTTCCTCCGGCTTCGCCTCCGCCGAGGTGGCACGATGCGAACAGGAGCCACGGTCCGGACATACGGATCACCAGCACCGGTCGACCCCGGCAAAGCATGGAATGGCGACCAGAGCAACGACAAGCATCGCCAGCACCTGCAGCGCGTATTCCATCCCGCCGCCGCGGAACCCAGCGCTCACACACCGGTTGTGGTGCCGACACATCGGTTGCAGTCGGTGTGCCGCCACCCGAGCTGGTGTGTGAGCGCCCCGGGTCCGCCGGCGACCCCCGGGTCGTGGGCTACTGCCGGGCGAGCCACTCACCGAGGGTGGTTTCCCCGAGCTCGGCGTCCGGGCCGGGCAGCAGCGTCCGTTCGCCGATCCGCGCACCGGAATAGCGGGCGCGCTCGTCGGTCACGACCTCACGCGGGTCGTCCTTGGCGGCGAGGGCCTTGCGCACGAGCTCGTCGAGCCGGAACTGCTGCGGCCCGCCGATCTCACGGATGCCGTTCAACGGTTGCCCCACCGCGACACGGCCGACCCCGGCGGCGACGTCGTCGGACGCGATCGGCTGGAAGAGAACGGGCGGAAGGAGGACCTTGCCATCGACCGTGCTCAGATCCGCGATGCCCCTGACGAACTCGAAGAACTGCGTCGCGTGCACGATCGAATACGGCCGGCCCGCCCCGCGGATCAACTCTTCCTGTGCGATCTTCGCGCGGAAGTAGCCCGATTCCGACAACCGATCCGTGCCGACCACCGACAGCGCGACGTAGTGGTCGACCCCCGCCTTCTCCGAGTAGTCGAGCAGGTTGGTGGTGGAGGTCCGGAAGAACTCCATCACCGCCTCGTCGGCGAACGACGGCGAGTTCGAGACGTCCACCACGACCGCCGCGCCCTCGAGCACCTCGGCCAACCCTTGCCCGGTGAGGGTGTTCACCCCGGTGTTCGGGGCGGCCGCCACGGCCTCGTGGCCGTGCTCGCCCAGCCGGGCCACGAGCTTGGACCCGATCAATCCCGTTCCACCGATCACGACAACCTTCACGGCACATCCCTTCGTCCGATGAACGCGATCCGCTGCTCACGGCAGCGAGCAGCGTCGGAAGCGAGGACAGGACGGCCCGTCGATCTGTGACAGGAGATCCGCGAGCACCGCTGTGATGACAGCCATGTCACGGATCGGCGCTCTGCGCTGTCCTTCTCGCCCAGGACTCCGGTGTCAGTCGTCGGTCTTCGTCCGCCCCGCGGCTGCGATGCGCTGGAGCTTCTCGGGGTTCAGCACCCAGTAGATGCGCTCGATGCCGTCAGCCGTTCCGCTCACGGTGAGCCACGCCACCACCGACCCGTTCCGGCTGATCAGAACGGACGGGCCACCGTTGGCGTCCACCCAGTCCACCCGGACGCCCGACCAGAATCGCGTGGCGAACGCCGCGACGTACTTCGCGACGCGCGTGCGTCCGAACACCGGGATGCGCGAGGCGTCACGGACGGCGCCGCCACCGTCGGAGTAGCTCGCGACGTCCGCGGCGAACAGCGACTCCAACTCGTCGAAGTCGCCCGCCCGCGCGGCGGAGAGGAACGCGGACAGCAGTCTTCGCTGGTGGGCCGTGTCGACGGGTTTGCGCCGCTCCGCCACCACGGCCTGCCTCGCGCGACTCAGCAGTTTGCGCGCGTTGCCTTCCGTGGTCTCCAGCACCTCTGCGATGCGGTCGTAGGTGTAGTCGAAGGCCTCGCGTAGCACGAAGGCCGCCCGCTCGGTCGGCGTGAGCTTCTCGAGCAGCACGAGCACCGCGGTGTGCAGGGCCTCGCCCTGTTCGGCGCCGAGCGCGGGATCGGAGGTGGTGTCGACGGGTTCCGGGAGCCACGGCCCCACGTAGGTCTCCCGCCGGGCACGCGCGGTTTGGGTCGCGTTGATCGCCAGCCGGGTGGTCATCGTGACGAGGAAGCCGGTGGCATCCCTGACGGACGCGCGGTCGTACGCCTGCCACTTCACCCAGACGTCCTGCACGATGTCCTCGGCGTCGGCGACGGTGCCGAGCATCCGGTACGCGATCCCGAACAGCCGCGGCCGAAGCCCGTGGAACTCCTGCACCGACCCGTGCTGCTCGCCGATCGCGTCCGGCGGCATGGCCCTCCTCAGATCGTGCGATCGCGAAGGCACGCTACCCCGGACAGCGCCCGCGGCATCACCGCCTTGCGGGAGCCCGCACCGTCCGCACGATCGGCACGACCGTGGCGAGACGTTGGCCGATGTGCCAACCGATCGCCGACGGCCCTGGCCCGAGAGCCATAGGTGAGCGCTGCCGGCCTTCCTGGCCTGGGCGAGAGATCGGTGGGAAGGGACGCGTGCATGAGGAGGGCGTTCGGAGTCTCCTCGTCTGGTGCTCGACCTCTGACCCGGTCGGGACTGTTGCTCAGGCCGGCTGCGTTCCGGTGGTCACACCACCACGTCCGCGGCGACGACCAGCAGGAGCACGACCACGGACAGCATCGACTGCGCGAGGGTGTAGGTCTTGAGCGTGCCGCGGGTGGAGAGCCCGAACAGGCTGCGGAACATCCAGAACGCGTTGTCGCTGAACTGTCCGCCGAAGCAGCCGCCCGCACCGGCCGCGAGGATGACGAGCGCAGGGCTGAGGCCCAGATCGGTGACGACGGGTCCGATGATGCCGATCGCGGTCAGACCGGCCACGGTCTGACCGCCGATCGCGGCCCGCATGATCGCAGCCACCAGCCAGATCACGAGCAGCGGGATCGCCCGGTTCGCGTCGAACAGGCCCGACAGCACGTCCTCGATGCCGGTGGCGGCGATCACGACGCCGAGCGATCCGGCGACCGCGGTGACCGCCAGGATCGTGCCGACGGTCTCCAGGGCTTCCTCGACGATCCTGGCCTGCCCGTCGAGACCCGTGCGCCGCACCGCGATGCCCAGAGCGGCGAGCACGCCCGCGAGCAGCGCGATCACCGGTGCGCCGAGCATGCCGAGGACGGGCGAGGTCACGCCCAGGTTCGGCAGGACGATCCCGGCGACGACGAGGACCAGCACCACCAGCAGCGGGGCGATCGCGGTGAACAAGGAGAGCTGCTCGCGCCGGCGGACCTCCGTGGTCGTCGCGGCGGTCGCCCCTTCCGCGCGAACCGCTCGGGCAGGGGCCGCGGTGACCGCGGATGCGGTGTCGCCGGCAGCTGCAGCCGGCTCCTCGTCACGCTCCGGCACCCACCAGCCGAACCGTTCGACGACCAGGACGTACAGCCAGACGGTGAGCACCGCGGAGGGGATGGCCAGGGCGAAACCCGGCAGGAGGAGGGCGCCGGGGTCCAGCGACAGCTGCCCGAGGTAGGCCAGCATCGCCGAGCCCGGGATGACGAGCGCGTTCCCCGCGGCGAGCCCGAGTGCGACCGGACCCGCCAGCGACGCGACGGGACGGCCGGCCAGCAGGGCGACGCGCCGGGCGATCGGCGCGACGACGACCAGCAGCACGTCGTAGTAGATCGACGGGGTGACGGACGAGAGCGTGACGCCGAAGGCGTACGGCGACCCGCGTCGGCCGAACAGGGACAGGATCGACTCGACGATCCGTTCGACGGCTCCGTAGCTCGCCATGAGCATCCCCATGATCACCCCGAGCGTGATCAGCAGGCCGACCTCGGCCATCAGCGCGCCGAAGCCCTCGTTGAGACCATCGACCACGTCCGCCGGTGACACCCCGGTCGCGAGCCCGAGCACGATGGCCCCCAGCAGCAGGGCGATCAACGGGTTGATCCTGCACCGCACGATCAGCAGCGCGATCCCCACGAACACCACGAGGTACACGCCGATCAACCAGGTCGTCATCGACCCCCCGTCCTCTCGATCTCGACGGATGTGCCCGGACAGCTGAGGGCACATCGCACTCTTCAGATGACTGGACACTAGACGCTGCCGTTGCAGAGTTCAACGCAGCAACCTGCTGCTACAGTCTTCTGAAGACTAGGAGGCCGCGATGAAGATCGAGAGAATCGACACGTTCGTGCTGCGGGTGCCGCTGGGAGCGCAGCGGTTCTACTCGTCGCAGTCCGCGTTCCCGGAACGCACCAGCATGCTGGTGCGGGTCACCTCCACCGACGGGGCCGTCGGCTGGGGTGAGGGTGGCCAGTACGGCCCGGCCGAGCCGGTGAAGGCGTGCATCGACGAGGTCCTCGCCCCGCAGGTCCTCGCGATGCCCGAGGCCATGCCGGC
The DNA here is from genome assembly GCF_042657305.1 of Pseudonocardia zijingensis. Taxonomy (NCBI): domain Bacteria; kingdom Bacillati; phylum Actinomycetota; class Actinomycetes; order Pseudonocardiales; family Pseudonocardiaceae; genus Pseudonocardia; species Pseudonocardia zijingensis. The sequence continues at coordinate 73,001 of NZ_JBHSKO010000032.1, forward strand.
CGTCGTCGCCGAGACCCTCTACGCCCGCACCCGCGACTTCGGCCAGAAGGGCACGTACGTCGAGGCGATCAGCGCGATCGACGTCGCCCTGTGGGACCTCCTGGGCCGGACCCTCGGTGCCCCGGTCTCGACCCTCCTCGGCGGCCGGTTCCGCGAGCGCGTCAAGGCCTACGGCACGAGCGGGTACTACGCCGACCCCGAGTTCCGCGCCGATCGGGACCTCCCGAGCCTCGCCGCCGCCGTCGCCGGCCACCTCGCGGACGGGTTCGACATGCTGAAGATGAAGATCGGGCTGTTGCCGATCGCGCAGGACGCCGCGCGCATCCGCACGGTCCGCGAGACGGTGGGCGACGAGGTCGTCCTGCTCGCTGACGCCAACCACGCCTACAACGCCGCCACCGCGATCCGGATGGGCCGGGTCCTCGACGAACACGGGTTCGCCTGCTTCGAGGAGCCCGTGGTCCCGGAGGACCGCACCGGGTACTCACGCGTGCGCTCCGCCGTGGACGTCCCGATCTCCGGCGGCGAGGCCGAGTTCACGCGGTACGGCTTCCGGGACTTCATCGAGCAGGCGCGCGTGGACATCGTCCAGCCCGACCTGTGCGTGTGCGGCGGGTTCACCGAGACCCAGCGCATCGCCACACTCGCCTCGACCCACGGCGTGCGCACCGTGCCGCACGTGTGGGGCTCGGCGGTCGCGCTCGCGGCCGCCCTGCACATGTGCAGCGTTCTCCCGCTCTCCCCCTACACCCTGCGCCCGGTCCCGTTGCAGAACGAGCCGGTCATCGAGTTCGACCGCACGCCCAACCCGCTGCGCGACGAACTGCTGGCCGAACCCTTCCGGCTCCGGGAGGGCCACCTGGACGTCCCCCCGGGACCGGGGCTGGGGATCGAGATCGATCTCGAGCGACTGGAGCGATACCGTACGGCCTGAGTCCAGGGAGTTCGCGATGAAGGACCAGAGGGGCGCGCGCAGCAAGCTCGCCGACACGGTCGCGGAGCAGCTGACCACGCTGATCCTCTCCGGCAACTACCCGGTCGGCTCGAAGCTTCCTCCCGGTGACCTGCTGGCGAGCGAGTTCGGAGTGGGGCGCAGCTCGATGCGGGAGGCCGTCCGCACCCTGGAGGCAGCGGGATACCTGCGCAGCACCCAGGGCGTCGGCACCTTCGTCATCAACGATCGTCCGACGGCCGACCCCGTCGACCAGGCGCTGCGCGACGGGTACACGATGCGCGACCTGTTCGAGACCCGGATCGCGGTCGAGGGCAAGACAGCCGAGCTGGCCGCACAGCGGTACTCCGACGCCGACCGGTCGGCGCTGCTGGCCGTGCTCGAGGCTGCCGAACAGCCCGATCTCGACCACGCCGGGTTCGTCTCTCTCGACGCCCGCTTCCACCGCCAGGTCGCCGTGGCCGCCGACAATCCGCTGCTGCTGCGCCTGTGGGACTCGATCCAGCCACAATTCCGCGAGTACTCGCTCCGGGTGGTGGGCATGCCGTTCCGCCGGGAGCGCGCTCACAGCGACCACCGCGGTATCGCGGAGGCCATCTTCGACCACGACCCCACGCAGGCCGGGGATCTCGCGCGCGCACACGTGGTGACCGTCCAGCGCGAGCTGCGCCGGCTGGGAGGGTGAACCGGGGGCGGAACCTCCGAGCGCCCGCACAGGACTGGGCGGGCCGGGCCGGCCCCGTTGCGCGAATCGGCCAGGACGCCGCGTGGTTCGTGCTGTCACCGCTGCCCGATCACTGCTCGACTGTCGACGGGGAACCACACGGGGAACCACAGAGCGGCGCGAGGTGCATCAAGTGTTCTGGGACGCGAACCCTCGGGCGGCGGACGAACCGGAGTTCACCGTCGAGTGGGCGCGCCTGCGGCCCGGCGTGCCCATCGTGTGGGGGCGAGGGCGGCTGAACCGCGCCACCGTCGACGATCTGCGCCGCGCCGTGGACCGCTGCCTGGAAACCGGTCCCTGGGCCGTGGTCGTCGACTTCACACGCGTCACCGAGCTGCGGGCCGGTGCCATTCCGAAGCTCGGGGAGATGGCCGAGCGCGCCCGCGCCGACCACGTCGGCCTGCACTTCGTGACGAACGGCGGCGCGCTGGACGGCCTGCTCGACAGACCGCCGTCCGGGGTTCTCCCCGCCATCCACCGCAGCGTCGCCGCGGCCCAGCTGGCGCTGGGCCGCTAGTGCGTTGACCATGAACGTTCACCGGGTTGGCGACACGCCGGGCAACGTCCCTGACTGGCGGGGCGAGGGCTTCACTGTCGGTGTCGACAGCGGGTCAGTGGCGGGAGTGGGTCTCGGATGG